>ONPH01000046.1 GCA_900319655.1 uncultured Eubacteriales bacterium | reverse complement strand
CATTCGCTAAATTTACAGCCTTCTTTTTGTCGGCGTTATCGACTAAATTCACCTTTGTTGTGTAGTTTGAAATATCGTTGTTAAGCAAGTCGAGAAAGCCCGACATTGTGTCGCGCATTCCCAAGCCGCCGACCATAAGCACCATACAGCCTGCTATGCCGAACAAGGTCATCGCAGAACGGCTTTTGTGGCGGCTCAAATCACGGATATTCCACTTTGTGCCGAAACGAAGCTTATCCCAAAATCTGAATTTTTCGAGAAAAACCTTGCGCATTTTCTTAGGCGAATACGGTCTGAGCGCGTCAGCCGCCGTGCCCTTTAGCTGACTGCGTACCGACAGGTAGCTGATTAGCGTGAGCAAGCCGATAGTGCCTGCCATTACGGGATAGCAAAACGGCGGAATTACTGCCGACCAGTCGGGCATATCAAAGTAAGTGCCCATCGTTCCGTTTTCGCTCATTATCAGCTTGCAGACGGCGTAGCCGAGGGCTATTCCAAGTGCCGTGCCGAACAGCCCGATAAACAGTCCATAAGAGGTGTAGTGGAGCAAAATCCTGCGGTTCTTAAAGCCAAGCGCCTTTAATGTGCCGATTTGGAGCTTTTCCTTGGTGGCTATGCGGTGCATTGTCGTGACCATCGTGAGTATCGCGATTGCGAGGAAGAGCACGGGCAGTACCGAGCCCATTGTCTTGCCTTCCTCGGCTTCGCCCTGAGATTCCTTGAACACAACGTGGTCGTCCTTGGGAGTAACCATAATCGTCCGCCCGAGCTTGTCCTTGACCGCGCTTTCAAGGCTCTGCTTGTCCAAATCCGAAATCAGATTAATCTGTGCGAACACGGCGTTTTCCGCCTTCTCCAAAGTATCGTCCGTCACAAAGATATTAACAAGACTGTCGTCGGCAAATTCAGACGGAACTCCCGACTTTGTCAGCTCGTCCTTAAAAGAGCTTTTCGCCTTGTCGCTGACAAAGCTTTTAAGCTTTTTCGGCGTGATATAGGCGTAGCCGAAGGTGTTGTAGTCGGGCATCATCTGGTTTTTATCGGCAACGCAAATCATATGCTCGCCTGCCTTGATAAGCCCCACAATCTCGCCCGAGAGCTCAACGCCCTGATATTCGAGCGTTAAGGTATCGCCCAAAGAATAACCGTTAAGAGAAGCGAATTTATCCGACAGCCAAAAGCCGTCGCTGTTTTCGTCATACTCCGCGCCCTGCATTACCGTGAAGGTTGATACCGTGTAATTTTCGCTGACGTCGAGCGCGAGGGATTTGTTCTTCTCACCCTTAATATCGAGGTTGACCGAGAGAAAGCGCGTGGCGGAGTCAACGCCGTCAATCTGCGAGATTTTCTCCAAATCACCGCTCGTGAAGCCCTCCTGCGAATACAGGCGGTAGTCGGCGTAACGAGTTTGGTCAAAGAACTTGAACGTGTCGTGCTCGATTGTCGCCCACTCCATATTGAAGCCCAAAAACATACCCATACCGAGCGTTATCATAATTATCATCGAGATAAACTGAGCCTTGTAGCCCCACGCGGTACGGAACAACTTGCGTATAAGCATTACCACTCCACCTCGTCGGCGCTCATCGGGTTTTCCTGCTCCGTCATTGAGCGAATTTTTCCGTTTTTAACGCGGATTACAACGTCCGCCATTTTCGCAATACTCTGGTTGTGGGTGACGATTACTATGGTTTTGCCGTAGTTTCTTGCCATGCTGAGCAACAGCTTGAGCACCATAACGCCTGTTTCGGAGTCGAGCGCGCCTGTCGGCTCGTCACAGAGCAAAATCCTCGGATTCTTGGCAAGCGCTCTGGCGATTGAAATTCTCTGCTGTTCACCGCCCGAGAGCTCGGCAGGAAAGTTGTGCAGATGGTCCTGTAAGCCGACCTCGGCTACCATCTTTTTAGCGTCGAGCGAATTAGGCGAAATCTGCGAGACAAGCTCGACATTCTCGTACACCGTCAGAGTGGGTATCAGATTGTAAAACTGAAATACAAAGCCCACCGTCGCGGCGCGGTAGTCGGCAAGCTCGTTGTCGGAAAGGGTGCTTATATCCCTGCCGCCGACGGTGATTGTGCCGCTTGTGGGGCTGTCAAGACCGCCGAGAAGGTTGAGCAATGTGCTCTTGCCCGCTCCCGACGGGCCGAGGATAACCACAAACTTGCCCTCATCAAGCTCAAAGCTCACGTTCGACATACTTACCTCCCGAAAAGCGAAAAGCGCTTTTTCTCATACGGCTCTGTTTTTACCGAAATCACCTTGTAGCCTGTTTTGTCAATGGCGTTTTTGACTGCCGCTTCGTCGAGCGCGGTTTCGCTGATAATCTCGGTTATGCCCTTTTTATGCGAGGAGCTTACCTTTTTAATCTCAAAATCCTTACGGATTACATCGTTTATATGGCTTTCGCACATCGGGCACATCATTCCGTCAATCGTTAATGTCGTTTTAATCATATATATCAGTCCTGTCTTTGATAATGTTAGCCTATGCTAACCTTTGCGCAAAATTAAAAGCGTCACGCAATAAAACAGTTAGCGTTCGCTAACTATATTATAAATTAGAATACCCGTTTTGTCAAGCTACAATGCGAAAATCAAACGGTCAAGACCGTACCCTATAAAAATCAATAAGAATAACAATGCAAAAACGCCTGCAAAAGCAGACGTTCATGCAAAATAATAATGAAATTGGTATTGGATCGGCAAACCGTTGTACCGCTACGATGCCTTTCGGTAGAGCATAATTAATAAATATATTTTAAGCCAAAGCCGCGCCAAGCGCCTTGCAGGCTGCAACAGCCTCGTCGCCGGGAGCTTCGTTAGCCATTACAGGCTCGCTTACAAGGGTAACGCCTGCAGATTTGCAGGTTTCCTCCCAGTCGCGCATCCACTGACCGTCTCCCCAGCCGTATGAGCCGAAAAGACCGATTTTCTTATCCTTAAGTGCAGGCAGAACCGCATCAAACATCGGCCGGAACTCATCCTCCTCGAGCACCTCGTCGCCCATTGCGGGACATCCGAAGGCTATCGAGTCAAACTCTGCGGCTTTATCCGCTGAAAAATCCGAAGCTGAAAATACGCTTACCTCAGCGCCTGCCTGTGCAGCGCCTTCCTTTACGGCGTCCGCCATAGCCTCGGTGTTACCTGTGGCACTCCAAAATACTACTGCTGTTTTACTCATAATAAACTACCTTCCTACGCTGATTTTTTAACGATTAATTTTGTAAATGATGTTCCGCTGAGCCATTTGGAATAATAGATGTCGGAGCATTTTTTATACTTGGCAAACTCGCGCAGGGCTTTTTCTTCATTACCGTAAACCTTCCAACAACCGCAGCATTTACAGCAGTTTCCTTTATGAAGAATAAACCCGCGGACATCCTCGGGAGGATAACCGAGGAAAAGTCCGATTTCGTGCGGAAAAGCCTTGCAGCGGTTAATTCTGCTTTTGAGCGTTTCGATACACTCGGTCAGCTCAAACCGCTTGTAGCCAAAGGATGAGAGAATATCTCTGGACTGAAAATCGCTCAAATCCTTTTTAAGCTTTGTCGGGCGATAAACATAAATCAAGGCGCGTTCCCTGCCAAATTCCAACGGCTGCATTTTTACTCCCCACGCGCCGAAACGCTCGTTAAATCGCTCTGCATAGCGCTTAAGTTCAGCCTTGTCTGTGTAGACGCAGCTGAAAAGGTTAGCGGTTTTCAGCCCCGCGAGGGTAGGAGAACAATGCTTAATTATCAAATCTTCCGACATCTGCGTATTCCTCCGAGGGATTTTACTATCAGTTAGCTATTGCTAACCGATATCCCGAAAATATGCATCCGCTATGGACGCCGTTGCATTTGATATTAATAATATCATAGGTTAGCGGTTGCTAACTGTATTGTAGTATACAGTATTTTTATCCGTTTGTCAAGGGGTAATTTTTTATTTTTTCATAATTTTAATATCGTAAAGGTCGTTTCGATTAATTTCACGCGCAATTCTTAAATAAACATTGCGTTTCTTTATATATATGTTAAGATATATTTGGTTGTTTTGTATATAATATTCCGCTTTATGTGGAAAAATAAAGGAGGATTTTATGAAAGACCGCTCCAAAGTGATTTTCGGTAACGAAATCAGCGAAAGAGCCTACCGCAAGGCTCTCAACGGAAAGAAAAAATACATCAATAAGTACGGCGACGACAGCACTAAGAACTACCCTGTTAAGCTCGTAAAAAACGCCTGCCTTAACGAACCGCTCGGCGTTGAGGACATCCGCGTTGCCGAGGGAGAGAACGGAAGCTCCTTTGACCTTGAAAAGGGCTTGATCGTCGGCAACATTCGCATGGGCTTCGGCCATTACAGAATTTCAATTGCCATGGCAAGCGCCGCTCACGCGCTGGGCTACACCCCCTACTGGATGGACTTGAACTCTTATCCCAACACCACCTGCACCAAGGTTATCGGCGCTCAAAACGATTTATATTCGCTCGGCTCGCGCCTTTCGCAGAAAAGTCGGCTGTTCAACAAGCTGCTCTGGGAACCGCTCAACTATGAAGGCTTCAGACAGCTCACTTACAATTCATCCGACCAAAAAACCGCTGAATTGATGACGACGGTTTTTAAGAATATTCCAAAGGAAATTCCTGTTATCGGCACTCACGTATGGCCTGCGCAAGCGGCTCTGCACGCAGGAATGAAGCACGTTGTAAACGCCATCCCCGATAACTGGCCGATGGCTTTGCACCTTGCCGAGGGCTCGGTTCACCTGATACAGACAAGGCAGTCGTATATGGGCTACAGAATTCTAAACGGAATGGCAAAGAAAAAGGTGCTTAAGCCCATGCCGCCCGAAAGCCTTAAATACACAGGTCACTACATCGACCACGAGCTTGTCGCGAATATCGAGAAGGACTGCGAGGCAAGGCTTAACCGCAAGAAAGACGGCAAGCCGATGCGCTTTTTGCTGACAATCGGCGGAGCAGGCGCTCAGCGAGAGCTCTTTGCCGCTGTAATAAAGCACCTTATCCCTGCGGTTAAGGAAAACCGCGCGGTTATCTACATCAACATCGGAGACTACAAGCAGGTTTGGGACGCATTAAAGCGCGACGTGCCGTCGCTCAATATGCTCGGCAAAACCCACTTTAACAACTGGGACGACACAAAAGCCTTCTGCGAAAACGCGATTGACGGCGAGGTTCAGGGAGTTCATGTGTTCTGCAACGAGAATATTTTTGAGGCGGTTTACTGCACCAATATTCTTATGCGCAGCGCCGACGTTCTGCTGACAAAGCCGAGCGAGCTTGCCTTCTACCCCATTCCCAAGCTATTCTTAAAGCGTATCGGCGGTCACGAAAAGTGGGGAGCAATCCACTCCGCTGAATTCGGCGACGGAACGCTTGAATGTTCGGATATTCCGCACACCCTGCAGATGACTGATATGTTCCTGAACGAGGACGCTCTGCTCACCGAGATGTGCGAGGCAATAAAAATCAACAAATCCATCGGGCTTTACGACGGCGCGTACAAGGCGGTCAAAATCGCGATGGAGCTTAAAAACAGCAACTTGGGAGGATAATATGAAACGGCTAACCAAAAGACAAATGAGGATATTCGCGGTAGGTCAGCTCGGCTGGTCTACGCTCAGCGGAATTATCAACGCGTGGTTCGTAACCTTTTACCTGCCAACGCAAAACGACATCAACTCAGGCGCTATTCAGTACATTATGCCCGGTCTTGTAATCGGCGGATTTTTAACAATTCTCGGACTTATCACGGCGCTTTCGCGTGTATTTGACGCGGTTACCGATCCGCTTATCGCTTCGCTTTCAGACCGCAGTAAAAACAAACGCGGCAGACGTATTCCGTTTATGCAGTATGCGGCAATTCCGCTGTCGATTGTAACGGTGCTTTTGTTCTGCGCTCCCGTTGAGACAATCAGCGGATGGAACGTTGCGTGGATTTCGGTATTCGTTGTACTGTTCTACCTGTTTATGACGATGTACTGCACGCCGTACAACGCGCTTATCTCGGAGTTCGGCAAAACTCAGGACGACCGTATGTACATTTCAACAGCGATTTCGCTGACCTTCTTTGCAGGCACACTGCTCGCCTACACCCCGTTTGTATTCGCAGGAATGCTGCGCGGAAGCGTCGGCTTTGCGTGGAGCTACCGCATTTGCTTTATCGTGCTGGCGATAATCTCCTGCATTTGTATGCTTATCCCGACCTTCTTCCTAAAGGAAAAGGAATTTGTTGACACAAAGCCGTCGAACGCAAATATGTTCAAGTCGCTCGGCGCAACCTTCAAAAACAAAAGCTTCCGCACCTTTGTCGGCTCCGACATTATGTACTGGGTAGGACTTACTCTGTTCCAGACTGGTCTGCCGTTCTTCGTTAAGGTTTCGATGAAGCTCGACGAATCCTACACCATGATTTTCCTCGGCGGAATGACGGTGCTCTCAGCAGTATTTTACCCGATTGTTCCGAAGCTCGTTAAGAAGTTCGGAAAGAAAAAGCTCGTAATCTCGGGATTTTTGGGACTTGCAATCGCTTATGTAATAACAGGACTTATCGGCGTAATCGGCACAACGGTTATCCCGGGCGTTGTTTACGGCGTTGTTATCTGCGTTATCGCGGCGTTCCCGATGGCACTGCTCGACATTATTCCGCAGTCGATTGTTGCCGACGTTGCCGAGGCTGACGGCTATGACACAGGCGAAAACCGCGAGGGATTGTTCTTTGCGGCGCGTACCTTTGCCATGAAGTTCGGTCAGTCGCTCGCTATGCTCGTGTTCACATCACTCGCCATCATCGGCACAACCCAGAACACCAACAGCAACGACATCACCGCGTCCGTTCTCGGTATGACAATCGTAGGCTTTGTAGCCGTTGCGTTCTGCACACTCGGCGCAATTATCCTCAGCTTCTACAACGAGAAAAAGGTTATGTCTACCATCGACAAAAATCAAAAAGAAAAGAAAATTTCTACCGAAACAGAAACCACCGAAAAAGGGTGATTTGATTGATTAAAAAATTAAAGGGCTCTCTGCCCTCTTTCCTGCTCGAAACCGAGCACACCTCATACATCTTTGCCGTGAGAAAGTCAGGGCATTTGGAGCACCTCTACTACGGACCGAAGGTGGCGATTTCGTCAAGCGAGGACTGCGAGGTTTTCCGCGAAAAGCGTGAGTTTGAGCTCGGCAACAGCATAATTTACTCCAAGGAACATCCCACCACCTTGCTCGAGGATATGTGCCTTGAGATTTCGTCGCCCGGTCACGGAGACGTGCGCGAGCCGTTCATTGAGCTTGTGATGAACAACGGCAGCCGAAGCCTTATCTTCCTTTTTGACTGCTACGAAATGAGCCATGGAGAGCTTGACTATACCACCCTGCCGACGGCGTACAGTGAGGACGGCAAAGGCGAGCACCTCTGCGTTAAGCTAAAGGACGGCGGAATGACGCTGGAGCTTCACTACCGTGTATTTGCCGAATGTGACGTTATCACGCGCTCGGCAAGGCTTATTAACGGCAGCCCCGGCTCGATTGAGATTGAACGCCTGCTGAGCACGCAGATTGACGTTCCGTTCAGCGGAGTAAGCGTTACGTCCTTTCACGGCGCGTGGGCGCGTGAGATGAACAAAAACACCGCGAGCCTGACCGCAGGAAAGTTCGTTATCGAGTCGCGCGCAGGCTGCTCGTCAAACCGCGCTAATCCGTTCTTTATGGTTCACGAGCCGAACGCAGGCGAATTCACAGGCGGCGTTTACGGCTTCAACCTGATTTACAGCGGCAATCACTACGCCGCGGTTGAGGTCAACGCCTACGGAAAGACGAGAATTACCTCGGGTATTCAGCCCGACGGCTTTAGGTACATCCTCAAAAGGGGCGAAGCCTTTGAAGCTCCCGAGGCGGTTATGACCTTCTCGAACAAGGGCTTTTCGGGACAGAGCGAGAATATGCACCGCTTTGTCAGCGAGCATATTGTCAGGGGTACTTGGAAAAACAAGCCCCGTCCTGTCCTGCTCAACAGCTGGGAAGCGTGCTACTTTAATGTGTCCGAAAAATCAATGGTCACGCTTGCAAAAGCAGGCAAGGAGCTCGGAATTGAGCTGTTCGTTATGGACGACGGCTGGTTCGGAGAGCGCAGCAGCGACACATCTTCGCTCGGTGACTGGTATCCAAATCAGAAAAAACTGCCGACAGGCTTAAAGGGACTTGCGGATAAAATCAACGCGCTGGATATGCAGTTCGGCATCTGGGTTGAACCCGAGATGGTGAACACCGACAGCAACCTTTACCGCGAGCATCCCGACTGGACAATGGAAGTTCCCGGTCAGCTCCACTCCGAGGGCAGGAACCAGCGAATTTTAGACCTTGCGAACCCGAAGGTTCAAAACTTTTTGATAAATAAAATGACCGAGGTTTTCTCCTCAGCGAATATAAGCTATGTTAAGTGGGATATGAACAGGATTTTTTCCGACGCCTATTCCCAGTATCTACAGCCCAAAAATCAGGGTGAAACAGCCCACCGCTATATTACCGGACTGTACCGCATGATGAAGGCGCTGGTAGATAAATTCCCCGAAATTCTCTTTGAGGGCTGCGCCTCGGGCGGCAACCGCTTTGACCTCGGAATTCTCTGCTATTTTCCGCAGATTTGGGGCAGCGACAACACCGACGCAATCTGCCGCGCGACCATTCAGGAAGGCTACAGCTACGGCTATCCGCAGTCGTGTGTGGGCGCTCACGTCAGCGCAAGTCCGAACCATCAAACCCTGCGCTGTACCGCTCAGGAGACGCGCTTTGACGTTGCGGCGTTCGGAGTTCTCGGCTACGAATACGACGTAAGGGATTTGAACGCCGAGCAACGGCAGCAAATCAAATCCCAGATTGCCTTGTACAAGCAGTGGCGCGACGTTTTGCAGTACGGCAGGTTTTACCGCATTTACTCGGGCAATCTGCACCAATGGATTTGCGTTTCCCCCGACAAGCGCAAAGCGGTCGGAATGCTGCTGCAGGAGCTTATGACTCCGAACACGCAGTCGCACAAGTTCTTTGCCTACGGGCTTAACCCCGAGCAAAAGTATAAGCTGTACAACAGTCAGCGCAAAATTGACATAAAGCTGTTCGGCAGTCTGATTAACACAATGGCGCCGTTCCACATCAAGCAGGACTCGTTCATCCACAACGTCGTCGCCAAATACTACAAGATGGACGGCGAGGCGGAGAGCTTCACCGCGACAGGCAAACTGCTGATGACCACAGGCGTTGCGCTGAGCTCGGCATTCTCGGGCACGGGCTTGAACGAACACGTCAGGGTATTCCCCGACTTTGCTTCACGAATTTACTTTATCGAGGCGGTCGATGAGGAAAAACCGCAGGAAAATTCAGAATTAAAAACTGAAGTAAAAACAGAAGAAAAAACTCAGGAATAAACATAACCGGCAGACAAAAACGTCTGCCGGCTTTGTTTTCACGCGAAAAAACCGGCGGTGACTGCTCACCGCCGGATAAAAGATTTGTTTGATTGTATTACATATCCTTCCAATAAGTAAGGAATGACTGCATTGCTGTTACATCTGAAATTGTTACATATCCGTCAAAGTCGAAGTCTGCCCATTCCATCTGCTCAACAGAGAGTTCCTCGATATAAGCAACGTATCTCTGAATCATTGTGGCGTCGTCGATGTTGATTTCGCCGTCGGCGTTAACATCGCCTATGCCCAGACCAACCGGCTCTGTCTCAGAGGGCTCTGTTGTAATAGGCTCTGTCGGAGCTTCGGGATCGGTTGTAGGTTCAACCGTTGTAGGAGCAACTGTTGTCGGCGGAACCGTTGTCGGGGGCACTGTAGGCTTTGCTGTTGTGGGAGCAACCGTTGTAGGAGCTGTTGTGGGAAGCGCCGAAATATAGGTTGCGTATTCAAGAACAAACCAGCCTGACTTGCCTGCATAGGTTGTGTAACCCCATACCCAGCCTGTGCTCGCCTCGGTGTAGAGGTGAGTTACGGTAACCTGAGTGTTCGAGGGAATTGTTGTAAGGATAGTGTTGCTTGTACCCGCGTGATATCTGAGGTTAACATAATCAGTTGTCTTGTAAATTCCTGTCTTGTATGTAGGAGCAGGAGCCGGAGTTGCGGAATCAAGCAGGTAAATAAAGCCCTGGAAGGTCCACCAGCTGTTGCCGCCGTAGTTTTTATCACTTGTAGAGCAGGTTGTAAGGTAGAAGGTTCTTCCGCCCCACTCTGAGTTTGAAAGGGTGATTGTACCGTTTTCAATCTTCTCTACAACCGCAACGTGACCGCCGCCGCTGTAGCACCAGCAGGCAATAGCGCCGAGCTTAGGTGTGCTGCCGTAGCTGTAATAGCCGCCGCTTTTGTTGTAGTCGTACCACTGACCTGCGCCGTTCCAGCTGAGCTTGGGAGTTGATTTCAAAATCTCATATGCTCTGCCGTAAGCGTATGCCGTACAGTTCGGCAAGCCGTAGCCGTACTTCTGAAAAACGTTATAGTTGCTGTTGTAATAATAAACGTTATTTGACTCCGGAGCGTTAAGCCTGGGAGTATATGTTGTCGCCGCACCGGCGGAAATGCCCATTGATAATACAGATGTTACAATCAGCGCAATTACTATTAAAACCGCGCTAAATCTTTTTGCTGCAATACGTATCAAGTTTATCTACCTCCAATCAGAATTTCATTTCTGAAAGTTTAGTAAGTGCTGTAACCTTTTTGTTACCACATACATATTGTAACACACAAATCGCGAAAAATCAAACCGTAATTACACCGATTATTACCAATATTCGGCGGTTTATTTGCTACAACATTCACAATATATTCGGTTGTTTCGGAGATAAGCCACAAATACTGGGTTTGTGCGGGCTTGTTAACCATATTATACCATAATTCTTTTAAAAAATAAAGATTTATTTCTAATTTGGAATAATATTATTTTTAAAGGGTGATATTATTTTTTTAGCTTATAAATCACGGAGGTTTTGGGATGAAAAAGATTTTACATGTAGTGGGCGGAATGGATCGTGGCGGCGCTGAGTCCTATATTATGAACACGTTGCGCAATCTTGATCGCAAAAAATTTCATTGTGATATTTTGACTTTTCTAAAGCCGCGCGAGGGTGACAAGTATGTTTATGAAGACGAATTAAAAGAACTTGGCGTGAAAATTATTCGCATTCCTGACAATCGTTTTCGTCATCCAAAAAAGTTCATTGAAGATGTCCAAAAGGTTCTA
>ONPH01000027.1 GCA_900319655.1 uncultured Eubacteriales bacterium | reverse complement strand
GGGAATATCACCGGCGTTTTCGAGAATTAAACCGCCGACCGTAACCGAATCGCTCTCAATAGCGTCTTCGTCAAGGTCAAACAATGCGAGCATATCCTCAATCTCGATATCGCCGTTAACCAAAAATTCGTCCTTGCCGATTTTGTAATATGTGTGCTCGATTTCCTCGTCCTCGTCCCAAATATCACCGACGATTTCCTCGAGCAAATCTTCCATAGTTACAATACCGAGCGTACCGCCGTACTCATCGGTGACAATCGCCATATGGTCGCGCGTTTTCTTAAATGAATTCAAAATCTTCGACAGCTGCTGGCTCTTAAATACAAAGAACGGCGGCTGAATAATCTTTTTAAGCTCAGGCGCGTTGCCGTCTGCAAGCGATTCAAGGTAATCTCTTGTATGCAGAATACCGACAATATTATCGGTCGTATTCTCATATACAGGAATTCTCGAATATCGGTTTTCAATGATAATTTCCTTAATCTTCTCGTGAGTGTCCTCGATGTTGATAAATACAACGTCAACCCTCGGGGTGAGGATTTCCTCAGCAGTTTTCTCGTCAAAGTCAAGCGCCGAGCGAACCATCTCGCTTTCGCTCTCCTCAAGCACGCCTTCTTCCTCAATGCTCTCAACAATGTACTTAAGCTCATTCTCGGTAACGCTCGGAGCGTAGAATTCCAGCGGTTTTCATCGCAAAGTTGTCGCAGTGCTCCTTGGCGAGACACTTCGGAATAACCTCTCCGAAGGTCAGTACAAGCAGTGTCGTAAGTCCGGTGGCAATCGCCGGTCCGATTTCTCCCCAAATTTTCAGGCAGAGCATAGTCGCGATTGACGAACATCCCAAGTTTACAACGTTGTTGCAAATCAAAATCGCCGTCAAAGCGTTGTCGAAGTGCTCGATTATGTAGAGCACGGTGTTTGCCTTTTTGTCGCCGTTTTCCACAGAATGTTGAATTCTGATTTTGTTAACAAACGAAAACGCCGTCTCGGTAGCCGAGAAAAACGCGGATAATAATATGAGCACAAATATAGAAACGCCCATAAAAATATTTGACTCTATGTCTGAATTCAAGAATTATTCACTCCAAATATACATATTCATTCTTAATCTTACTATAATTCTATAAAATAATTATTATTTATAAGAAATATAATAGAAAATCTTGAAAAATAATGCGTAAAATGTTATAATCAAAATTGGCAATTTATGCTCGGCGGCACGGTAATATAACCCTGCAGATCCGGCATATAATAATCAGCATACTTTCGGCAAACAATAAGCTCGGAGGTATGCGTATGAAAAAGAAAAAATCAAAAAATGAGTTTGTAAAAAATCCCTGCGAGGATGAACCCTCACAGCAGGAAAATAACGAAGAACAGCGGGAACCGAAGCAGGAGCTTTTATGCGAGTCAGGCTCAATTCTGACCTGCCATAATGACAAAATCATCCACTGCCTTACAATAATCGGGCAGATAGAAGGTCATTATATCCTCTCGCCGCAGAACAAAACCACAAAGTATGAGCATATAATTCCGCTCTTAATCTCGGTCGAGGAGGACGACAGAATTGACGGACTGCTGATTTTGCTAAATACCGTCGGCGGAGACGTCGAGGCAGGGCTTGCAATTGCCGAGGTTATTTCGGGGATGAAAAAGCCGTCGGTGTCAATCGTCCTCGGCGGAGGCCATTCAATCGGAATTCCTCTCGCGGTAGCGGCTAAAAAGAGTTTTATCGCAAAAAGCGCCTCAATGACGGTTCATCCTGTCCGTACAACAGGGCTTACACTCGGAGTTCCTCAGACCTTTGAGTATTTCAGGCGTATGCAGGACAGAATAACGAACTTCGTTGTAGAAAACTCAGCAATAACCAAGGAGCGTTACAGCGAGCTTGTGCTAAATACAGGCGAGCTCGTAACCGACGTCGGCACAATCCTCGAGGGAGAGGACGCTGTTGCCGAGGGCTTAATCGACGAGGTCGGCACAGTCTCCGACGCGATTGATTCGCTCTACGGAATGATAACAAGCTAAATTGCTGCTTTGCGGCAGCTAAATTCGCTGTCAGCGAGCTAAATTTGCCTTCGGCAAGCTAAATTCGCTTTCGCGAGCTTTTATATATATTTAGCTTTTAAGTTCAACCTAAAAATTCAGCTGTTTCCGACGGAAACAATTTAGCTGTGCGCAAGCACAATTTAGCTGCGGCGTAAGCCGCAATTTAACTAACATAAAGGAGTACATATTATGACAATAATCGACGCGGTAATTCAGGGCATTGTTCAGGGCTTAACCGAATTTCTGCCTGTATCAAGCAGCGGTCACCTCGCCATAACCCAGCACATTTTAGGCGTGGATATGGAGGGCAACCTGTTCTTTAACGTTATGCTTCACATCGGAACGCTCGTTGCGGTAGTTGTGTTCTATCATAAGTTAATCTGGAACTTAATAAAAGAATTTTTCCGTATGATAAAGGACATATTCACCGGCAAATTCAAGTGGTCGCAGATGAACTACGAGCGCAATATGATAATTATGATTATCATCGGACTTTTGCCGCTAATGCTGATGTTCATCCCAATTCCGGGCACAGATATGAAGATTAAGGATTTGGCGGACGTATTCTCCGCAAGTCCGGTGCTTATTGTAACCGCCGCTTCGCTGATTATCACAAGCGTTCTGCTTTTGATCGGCGTAATCTGCAACAGAAAAAACAGTATGAAAAAATATAAGCATTTCGCCGGCGGAGTTCAGGAAAAGGGAAGAGAAACCTACACGGTTCTCGACGCAATTTTGGTAGGCTTAATGCAGTGCGCTGCGGCTCTGCTTCCCGGACTTTCACGTTCGGGCTCAACCCTCGCGGTGGGAGAAATGCGCGGCATCAATAAGCAAAAGGCGCTCGACTACACCTTTATTCTCGGTATTCCGTCCATCATCGCGGCGGCTCTGCTCGAGGGTATGGAGGTGCTCAAGGACAAGAATTCAATCCAAATCGACATCCTCCCGATTGTAATCGGAATGGTAGTATCCGCTGTTGTCGGCTACCTCGCAATCTGGATTTTCAAATGGTTCTTAAAGACCGATAAAATGATGATTTTTGTTGTGTATACCGCGGTAGTCGGTATCGCCCTGCTCGTAATCTCGGTAATCGAGATTAGCTCAGGCACAAACTTCTTTACAGGAGCGCGCCTCTCCTCAACGCTGTTCAGCTTTAATTAAGGCAATACCGCACACCTGAATTGTGCGGTGTTGCCTAAGTCGCATAGGTATATGAAAGTATTAGGAAGTGATTTTGTTGTCAGCAAAAAAGCAGACAAACACTAAAAAGAAAACCGCGCAAAAGCGCTCGGCTTCAAGAACAAAAGCGCCTGCCCAAAAGCAGCGCCGCGGACTTAGCCCCAGAATAAAATCCATTTTATACATAGCACTTGCAATCCTGTTTTTGGTGCTTATTTTCGTGCCGGGCAGTAATATCTGGACGATGATACGCTCGTTCTTCTTCGGCATTTTCGGCTTGGGAATGTTGCTTGTACCGCCGTTCTTTGTGTATTTGTGCGTGATAAACGAAAAAGAAAAGCAGGTAGCTCACTTCGGAGCAAAAATCGCTCTCTGCGTAATGATTTTCCTTATCGCAGGCGCGACATTTTTCTCCTTCAACTGGGGCAGATATCAAAATATGAACTACTTTGCCGCTCTCGGAAATCTCTACCTCGACGGCTACAATTCCGCAATATATATTCCGCTTTCCTGCGGACTTATCGGCGGAATTCTCGGCTACCCGGTAGCCGCTCTCTGCGGTCAGCCGGTAGCAATCATCCTTACAATCCTCTTGCTTGCGGTAATAATCTTTATTATTACTAACCTTTCCGTAAAGGACGTAGCAAAGGCGGCTACACGCGCTACGGAAAGAATTCGCCGCGCAAATGAAGAACGCGCAGCACGCCGCCGTGAGCGTATGGAGGAGGAGCAAAGGCTCGAGTACGGCGATAACTATTCTCAGCCAAAGGCCAAAAAGCTTCGCAGACAAAAGCAGCAGCCTGTTAATAACAGCGACATTGACGTGCCTATTTATATGGACGGCAAAAGGCAAAACGCAAGCCCTGCGCCGTCAAGCGATATCGACATTCCGCTTGATGACACAAAGCGCCGCCGTAAGCGCAAAAAGGACGTTGCCGTACCTAAATACAACATAGATATAGACTACACAGAGCCCGACGAGCAGAACGCGGTTGACCTCGACAATTCCGAGGATTTAATCAATATCATAAAGCGTGCAAGCAAGCCGATGGGCGAGGAGGGCGAGACAACCGTTGAGGATATCGCAGGCGATATCACCGCCGAAAAGCGCGCGAACCGCGTTTCGCAGGGAGCAAAGCAGGCAGATCCCGAGACAGTACCGGTTGAGGTTGTCCGCAAAAAGAGAAAGCCTGCGGACGAGCAGTATTCCGAGTTTGATAATATCGGCTATAATCCTGATAATTCCTTAGAAGAAATAAAACCCGAAAAGGTATATCATTATCCGCCTATTCAGCTTCTGAAGCCGAACAACAGCAATAACGATAAATCCGCGATGGAGGAGCTTCAGCACAACTCCAAAAAGCTGATAGAAACCCTAAACAGCTTTGGCGTAAACGCGACAATTATCAACATCTGCCGCGGCCCGTCAGTTACGCGCTATGAGCTTCAGCCTGCTCCCGGCGTAAAAATCAGTAAAATCACAAACCTCTCCGACGATATCGCCCTAAACCTCGCGGCAAACGGCGTGCGTATAGAAGCACCTATCCCGGGCAAGGCTGCAGTCGGAATCGAGGTTCCGAATAAGGTTGTAAGTATGGTTTCAATGCGCGAGCTTATCGACTCCGACAAGTTCCGCAACTCCAAAAGCAAGCTGACCGCGGTTCTCGGCCGCGATATTTCGGGTGAGATTGTCGTGACCGACATCTCAAAAATGCCTCACCTGCTTATTGCAGGTACAACCGGTTCAGGTAAATCGGTCTGCGTAAACTCAATCCTTATCAGTATTCTTTACAAGTCCACACCGGACGAAGTAAAAATGCTCCTTATCGACCCGAAAATGGTTGAATTCTCAAAGTACAAGGGAATTCCTCACTTGCTTATCCCAATCGTCTCCGACGCTAAAAAAGCCGCCGCGGCACTCGGCTGGGCGGTAAATGAAATGCTCCAGAGATATAAAATTTTCTCCGAGTTTGATTGTAAGGAGATTGACTCTTACAACGCCCTTGTCGAGAAAAACCTTGAATATATCAAGAACAATCCGCCTGTCGAAAACGAGGATGGCGAGCTTGTTCAGCCTACTCTCGAGGTTAACGGTCTGCCCGTTGCCAAGGAGAAGATGAGCAGGGTAATAATCGCAATAGACGAGTTGGCAGACCTTATGATGGCGGCTCCCTCTGAGGTAGAGGACAGCATTTGCCGACTTGCACAGATGGCTCGTGCCGCAGGTATGCACCTGATTTTGGCAACCCAAAGGCCGACCGTTAACGTAATCACAGGTCTAATCAAAGCTAATGTCCCGAGCCGAATCGCGCTCAGGGTTAGTTCAAATATGGACAGCCGTACAATCCTTGACACCGGCGGAGCCGAAAAGCTTATCGGACGAGGCGATATGCTGTTTTCACCGGTAGGCGCTCCAAAGCCTATGCGTGTTCAGGGCTGTTACGCTTCGGACGAAGAAATCGACGGCGTAACAAACTACATTAAAAAGAGCTCAAAGGCTGAGTATAACGCTGAGATTGAGGAGAGCATAAAGCGCATTGAGGTAGACCAAATCGCAACCGGCAAAAAGGCAGGTTCTTCCGACGATGGCGGCGAAAGTTCAGATTACGACGCTAAAATTGATGAAGCAATCCAGTGCGTAATCGAAGCAGGACAGGCTTCAACCTCGCTTGTACAGCGCAGACTAAAGGTCGGCTATGCCCGTGCAGGCAGAATTATTGACGAAATGGAACAACTCGGCGTGGTAGGCCCTCACCAGGGCTCAAAGCCGCGTGACGTGCTTATGACCTACAACGAATGGCTCGAACGCCGCAACGTCCTGCAAAACCACGGCGCGGAGGACGAATAATATTCAACAAACCTAATTGCCTCCCCCGTCACTTGTTACGGGGGAGGTGTCAGCTATGCTGACGGAGGGGGCAGACGTTTCCTCTATCGGAAGTTATAAGTAAGGAGTGAACTCAATGCCGTTTTTACCGATGAATAGTGCAGAAGTCAAACAGCACGGCTGGGACGGCGTTGATTTTGTCTACGTCTGCGGCGACAGCTACGTAGACCACCCTTCCTTCGGCGCGGCGATAATCACCAGAGTTTTAGAGGACTGCGGCTGTAAGGTCGCGTTCCTCGCTCAGCCGAATATAAAAAACGACAGCGACTTTACTCAGTTCGGCAAGCCGCGGCTCGGTTTTATGGTGTCGGCAGGTAATATCGACAGTATGGTCGCGCACTACACCGTAGCCAAGCGCAAAAGGCACGACGATGCCTACACCGCAGGCGGCAAAAACGGCAAACGCCCCGACCGCGCTCTGACGGTTTACTGCAATATAATCCGCCGTCTTTACCCCGACAGCCCGATTATAATCGGCGGCTTAGAGGCTTCTCTCCGCCGTTTTGCGCATTACGACTACTGGAGCAACAGCGTAATGCCTTCAGTCCTTTTTGATACTAAGGCGGACATTCTCGTATACGGAATGGGTGAGCTGCAAACAATGGAAATTGCCAAACGCCTTGCCGACGGCTTCACAGTCGAAGCCCTGCAGGACATCCGCGGAATTTGCTACAAGGTCAAAACCGAGGACTACGTTCCCAAATCCGTAGTTGATTTGCCGAGCCTTGACCGTGTGAGGGAGAGTAAACGCGATTATGCCATAGCCGCCCGTAAAGAGCTTGATGAAGCCGACGCAGTACGCGGAAAAACTCTTATCCAGCGCCACGGAAACTACATTCTCGTGCAAAATCCCCCGATGCCGCCGCTCAACACAAAACAACTCGATTACGTCTATTCTCTGCCGTATATGCGCACATATCCAAAGTGCTACGACAAGCTCGGCGGAGTTCCGGGAATCAAAGAGGTCGAGTTTTCAATCACTCACAATCGCGGCTGCTTCGGCGCGTGCAACTTTTGTTCACTTGCGTTTCACCAGGGCAGAGCCGTAACCGTCAGGAGCGAGCAGAGCGTAATTGACGAGGCAAAAAGCTTTTTGGATAACCCGAATTTCAAGGGCTACATAAGCGACGTGGGAGGGCCTACGGCGAATTTCCGCCTTCCGTCCTGCGAAAAACAAAAAAAGCTCGGTCTCTGCAAAAATCGTAGGTGCCTTGCACCGATGCCCTGCCCGAATATGCAGGTGTCGCATACGGAATATCTTGATTTGCTCAGAAAACTGAGAAATCTCGACGGAATAAAAAAGGTCTTTATCCGCAGCGGAATTCGTTTTGACTACCTTATGGAGGATGAAAGCGACGAATTCTTAACCGAGCTCGTACGCCACCACATCAGCGGCCAGCTCCGCGTTGCACCTGAGCACTGCTCAGCTGCGGTGCTTGATAAAATGGGCAAGCCGCATATTGAGGTCTATAAAAAATTCTGCGATAAATTCTACGCGCTCAATTCCAAAGAAAAACGCGACCAGTACGTTGTGCCGTACCTTATGAGCTCGCACCCGGGCTCAACACTGAAAGACGCGGTAGAGCTTGCGCTTTTCTGCAAGGAGCAGAATATCCACCCAAAGCAGGTGCAGGATTTTTACCCCACGCCGGGTACAATCTCAACCGCAATGTTCTACACAGGGCTTAATCCGTACACCCTAAAAGAGGTATACGTGCCGAAAACCGAGGAAGAAAAGTCAATGCAGAGAGCACTCCTGCAATACTTTATCCCCGAGAACAAGCAAAAGGTTATAAAAGCCCTGATAAAAGCCGGCAGGCGTGACCTTATCGGCAGCGGCAAAAAGTGTCTTGTCACCCCGATGTCCGGTCAGACAAACGGCGGCTATAAAAAGCAGCAGAACAACGGAAAGCCCGTAAATAAGAAAAAGAAATTCGCAAGGTACAGCAGGAAGAAGTAATTGAAAGTTGATAATTAATAAAACCTCTTGACCTATTCGACAAAAAATATTATAATATTACAAGCGCGTATAATACGCTATTGTAATTTGAAAGGAACAATCACATGGGAGTATATGAAGAACTTGTCGCGAGAGGACTAATCGCGCAGGTAACAGATGAAGAAGAAATCAGAGAATTAGTCAACAGCGGAAAAGCTGTTTTCTATATCGGCTTTGACCCCACAGCGGATTCGCTGCACGTAGGCCATTTTATGGCTCTCTGCCTTATGAAAAGATTGCAGCTGGCAGGCAATAAGCCTATCGCGCTTGTTGGCGGCGGCACAGGTATGATCGGTGATCCGTCAGGCAGAACCGATATGCGCAAAATGCTCACCAAAGAGGACATCGAGCACAACTGCGAATGCTTTAAAAAGCAGATGAGCAAGTTTATCGACTTTTCCGACGGCAAGGCGCTTATGGTTAATAACGCCGACTGGCTGTTAAACCTCAATTATGTTGAGCTCCTCCGCGAGGTAGGCGCATGCTTCTCGGTTAACAATATGCTCAGAGCCGAGTGCTACAAGCAGAGAATGGAAAAGGGACTTAGCTTCCTCGAGTTCAACTATATGATTATGCAGTCCTACGACTTCTACGCTCTCTATCAAAAATACGGCTGTAATATGCAGTTCGGCGGCGACGACCAGTGGAGCAATATGCTCGGCGGTACAGAGCTTATCAGGCGTAAGCTCGGCAAGGACGCTTACGCTATGACCATCAACCTGCTCCTCAATTCCGAGGGTAAAAAGATGGGCAAAACCCAGTCGGGCGCGGTATGGCTCGACGCTGAAAAGACCAGCCCCTACGACTTCTACCAGTACTGGAGAAACGTAGACGATGCCGACGTTATCAAGTGTCTTAAGATGCTCACCTTCCTGCCGCTCGAAGAGATTGACGAGCTTGCAAAGCTTCAGGGCAGCGAGCTGAATAAGGCTAAGGAGATTTTGGCTCACGAGCTTACAGAGCTTATCCACGGCAAGGAAGAAGCCGACAAGGCTCAGGAAGCCGCCAGAGCACTGTTTGGCAAGGGACAGAACACCGACAATATGCCTTCAACCGAGCTGACATCAGACGACCTCACCGACGGCGAAATCGGAATTCTCGATTTGCTCTCAAAGTGCGGACTTATCCCGTCAAAGAAAGAGGGCAGACGCTTAATCGAGCAGGGCGGAATCACCCTAAACGACGAAAAGGTCAATGACGTTTACAAAAAGCTCACCCCGGCAGACTTCGCGGACGGCTTTGCGGTAATCAAAAAGGGCAAAAAGGTATTCCATAAGGCAATACTTAAATAATTGAAAGTTGAAAATGGAAAGTTGAAAATTTTTGGTCGGGAAGAAAGGTCGTAATATTATAAAAGTGTGTTTCTCGGCTAAACCAATAGGGTGCTGACCCGTTTTATTAAGCGCAGGTCGTTATTTTTAATTCGGAGCGAAGCGAGCCTTAACTTTCAACTTTCAACTTTACACTTTCAACTGTTTTATATTTATAAAAAAGAGAAAGAGGGAATTAACAATGAAAAAGTTTAGGACTGAATTCAAAGAATTCATCAGTCAGGGCAATGTAATGGATCTCGCAGTCGGCGTTATCATCGGCGCTGCTTTCGGCGCAATCGTAAAATCGCTTTGCGACGACGTTATTATGCCCTGCATCCAGCTCATCATCAGCAAAATCACAGGCGCTAAGACAATCGAAGAGATGACAGCGGTTCTCAACGTTGGCCCCATCGCTTTCGGTAACTTCATCGCCGCAGTTCTCAACTTCCTTATCATGGCACTCATCATCTTCCTGATGGTTAAGGGTATCAACAAGCTCCGCAACCTCAAGAAGAAGGAAGAGGTAGCAGAGGAAGAGGCTACAACAAAGAAGTGCCCCTACTGCTGCACAGAAATCGACATCAACGCTACAAAGTGCCCGCACTGCACAAGCGACCTCAAGGAATAATTCGGTTTCATACATAAAAATCAAGCCTGTCTTTCAGCTTTTGCTTTAAGGCAGGCTTTTTTGATAAAAAATTACAGCTCTATTGTCTTTTAAAATATTATATGATATGATACAATTAAAGAGGTGATACGCGTGACTAAAAAATCAATTCCGCTGTTTATTTCCGCGTTAATACTTCCGTATTCAATGCTTTTATTGTCAGTACTTTGTTATCGGACAAACAGCATTTTAGTTTTTATCATACCGGTAATTTTATTCGTGATTTTGAACCGTCTTGCAGTAAAAAAAGTATTGTCTTATATTGCGCTTACAGTGAATTTAAGCATAAGTTCCGCGTTGTCATTGTTTATTGATTATAAACTGTATTATAATAATATCAGCAGTGATTATGGAACAAGGCGGATTGGGTTAATATCCGTATTTTCAAGCGCTTTATATGTCACAGCCTTGTCTGTTATTGCGTGGTTTTTTGTAAAATTCCTCGTAAAATCTTTTGAGAAAAAACATAATCAAACATCCGCCGATAAACCATCAGAGCAAGTTAATTCGGGCAATATTTATTCGGTACTGTCTTTCATATTTGTAATAGCTTCATTTATATTAATAGCTGTATTTGCTTTTTTGCTGGATTACGGTTATTATGATTTAATTCATTCAACGGATAATACACCCGAGTTGAACTTTCTTTCTGTATTAGTGACGATTATATTTGCAGTTGGTTTGTTCCTTTTTGTGTTTGGAATGGTTTTTTCATACCATGCCGTGGCAAATGGGTGTTCAAATCTATTTTTCCCTGTTACCGCTCGTTTTTCAGGATTTCTCTTTTTAGCGTTATTGGTTCTCACGCCGACATTAATTATTTTATTTGCAGCAATATCAAGCGAAATAACGCGTTATATGTAAAATAATGGGGCTGGCTCAAAACTTGAAAGAGTTTTGGGCCAGTTTTTTTGCAAAAAAAATACGAGAGGCTATGAAACCTCTCGCAGTTGGTGTATAATTTAATTA
>ONPH01000172.1 GCA_900319655.1 uncultured Eubacteriales bacterium | reverse complement strand
GGGGCTTTGCCACCAGGCAAACTCACCCTCGAAAATCATGGCCTTATTGTCATCTGTATCAGGGGTAATGCCCAGTTTGATTACGACGGCCGCTCCATCCAACTCGGCAAGAACGACCTATTTCTATATATGGCCCACAGCATTGCCGACAGATTCTTAGCATCGTCCGATTTCAACTGTCGTCAGATCTGGTTCTCGCGCAGCGAACTCTGGAGCATCAACATGTACGGTCAAGTCAGTCTGGCAGACCTGGATTATCTCCACCATGAGCCCAAGGTGCATCTCAACGACGATGATGTTACCCTGCTCGACAGCTATTTCAGTCTGCTATGCCGAAGAATGAGAGACGACACGCCATTAATGCACCACGACATCGTCCGTTCGCTCATAGGTGCTATGATGCTCGAGATGCTCTCTATCATGCGTCGTGAGAAAGAGAATAAGAAGGAGGTATACGTGGGCGATAGCACCATGCGCAGCCATTCCATTGCCGATCGTTTCATTGAAATGCTGGAGAAGAGCGACGGCCGCAAACGCAAGGTGGAGGAGTTTGCCCGTCAGCGCAAAATCCCCAAAGTAATTTCGATATAAACCCGAAAGGATAATATAATGAAACCGTTAAGAATTGCCCTGACCAAGGGCAGACTTGAAAAAACCACAATTGAGGTGTTAGAGAAAATCGGCTACAACTGCGATGAAGTCAAAAACAAGGGCAGACGGCTGATTTTGCCCGTAGGCGACAACGATTTTGAGGTCGTTTTGGCAAAGGCGGCGGACGTTATTACATACGTAGAGCACGGCGTTTGCGATTTGGGCGTTGTCGGCAAGGACACTATCCTCGAAAATGGCTCGTCATTTTACGAGCTGCTCGATTTGGGCTTCGGAAAATGCCGCTTTGCACTCGCCGTTAAGAAGGGAACCGACTTTTACAGCGGCTACAAAACCAAAACCATCGCGACGAAATACCCCAACGTCACACGCGCCTTTTTTGAGGACAAGGATATGGACGTGCGGATTATCAAAATCGAAGGCTCGGTCGAGCTTGCGCCGCTCGTAGGGCTGTCCGACGGCATTGTTGATATCGTCGAGACAGGCTCAACACTAAAGGCGAACGGCTTGGAGGTAATCGACTGGGTAACAGACATCTCCGCAAGGCTTATCGCGAACACCGCGAGCCTGAAGCTCAGAAAAGCTGAGATTGAACAGCTACAAAAGAAACTGGAGGCAGTAACACAATGATCACTACGGTAACAGCGGACGGCAAAAAGGAATATGAGTTCATCGAGTTCTTAAAAAACAGGGCTCAGAATTCCGACAAGGACGTTATTCCTGCCGTGTCCGAGATTATAGAAAACGTTAAAAACAACGGCGACCGGGCTGTTGAGTACTACACAATCAAGTTTGACGGCAAAGCGCCCGAAAAGACCGAGATTGACAGCTCTGAGATTGACAGCATTATCGCAAAGTGCTCGCCCGAATACCTCGAAACCGTCAAAAAGGCGGCGGCAAATATCGCGGATTTTCACAAAAGACAGGTTCAGCAGAGCTGGCTTACCACCAAGGAAAACGGCGTAATAATGGGGCAGAGGGTGCGCGGCTTAAAGCGCGTCGGAATTTACGTTCCCGGCGGCACGGCGGCATATCCGTCGTCGGTGCTGATGAACGCTGTTCCTGCAAAAATCGCAGGCGTTGAGGAGGTTGTAATGTGCACTCCTCCACAGAAGGACGGCACGCCTAACCCGAACATCATCGCGGCGGCAAAAATCGCAGGAGTTGACAGAATTTTCCTGATGGGCGGCGCACAGGCGGTTGCGGCTATGGCTTACGGAACTCAAAGCGTTCCTAAGGTTGACAAAATCGTCGGTCCGGGCAACATCTTTGTAGCCACCGCAAAAAAGCTCCTCTACGGAACCGTTGATATTGATATGATTGCCGGCCCGAGCGAGATTTTGATTATCGCGGACAAGTCCGCTGATCCCAAGTTCCTTGCGGCTGACCTTATGAGCCAGGCAGAGCATGACAAGCTCGCCTCGGCAATTCTGCTCACCGACTGCGCCGAGCTTGCGGAAAATACAAAAGCCGAGCTTTCAAGACAAATGGAAAAGCTCAGCAGAAAAGATATTATTCAGTCGTCAGTCGACAATTTCGGTGCGATTATCGTTTGCAGCGATATGAAGCAGGCGATAGAGTTCGCCAACGAGCTCGCTCCCGAACACCTTGAAGTTTGCTGCGAAAACCCGATGGAGTATGTCGGCAAGCTCGACAACGCCGGCTCTGTATTCCTCGGCAACTACAGCCCCGAGCCCTTGGGCGACTACTTTGCAGGTCCTAACCACGTTTTGCCCACAAGCGGTACGGCGAGGTTCTTCTCTCCGCTCTCGGTAGACAGCTTTGTTAAAAAATCGAGCTTTATCTACTACACCGAGGACGCGCTCAAAAACGACGCTCAGGACGTTATCCGATTTGCGGAAACCGAGGGCTTGACCGCGCACGCAAATTCAATTAAAGTGCGCTTTAATCTTGACTAAGGATTTTATTTATGAGTTATAAACTGAACAAAAAAATTGTTGATTTGGTACCGTATGAGCCAATCAGCGGTACATATAAAATCAGGCTCGACGCCAACGAATGTCCCACGGATTTGCCCGACGACATAAAGTCCGAGCTCAAAAAAGCGGTCGATAAAGTAGCGTTTAACCGCTACCCCGACCCCTTGGCACAGGGAGTTACAGAGGCGTTCGCTAAGTTCTACGGAATAAAGCCTGAGCTTGTCACGGCAGGCAACGGCTCAGACGAGCTGATTTTCCTAATCGAATCCGCGTTCCTCGAAAAGGGCGACAAAATGCTCGTCGTTTCTCCCGATTTTTCGATGTACAACTTCTATTCGTCAATCTGCGAG
>ONPH01000032.1 GCA_900319655.1 uncultured Eubacteriales bacterium | reverse complement strand
TCCGCGTTTTGAACGTCGAAACTGGCTCTAATTTCAATCAGCTTGGACGAAATTGACCGCTAACGTGTTTTTACCTTAGCTTCACTTTTTCATTCAAGCAAAGTATGAGGGGCTAAATTGACAAAGTGAACCCCAAATTCGGAAGGTAAAAGTGAGGAAGGTATTATGTTTAATCTGATTTTCAATTTTTGTGTATTCGTGTTTATCTTTTACGCCGTGGGCAATTCCGCGAGGGTGATTTTGTTAGGCTCAAAGCGCAAAAAGCGCGCGTATTCGCACGGCAGAGCCGTCCGTCGCAGAAAGGCGAAGGTTATAAAACTGAACACAAACACAACAAAAAGACCGCTGAGGAAAAAACCTCAGCGGTTACTTGTTTTAAATCGTTTTAAAGCCTCCCCTAACGCTTTAGCTTTAGGGGAGGTGTCAGCTATGCTGACGGAGGGGGTTTCGTTTCCGATAGCGCGAGTTGTGTTTGTTATGTAAAAATAATATAATCACCAACGCCAACCCCTCAGTCGCTTACGCGACAGCTCCCCTAAAGTGCTTTCGCACGTCAGGGGAGCCTTTAAATAACAATGCTTTAAATTTTTACAGCTGCAAAACCATACTTGCTACGCCGAAGTAAATCAGCAGCGAGAGCGAGTCGCAGACCGTGGTAATCAGCGGATTTGCCATAACCGCAGGGTCAAGTCCGATTTTGCTCGACAAAAGCGGAAGGCTGGCGCCGACAAGCTTTGCCATAATAATCGTGCCGACGAGCGTTAGCGACACCACAAGCGCGATGAACAGCGCGTTGTCGTGACCTCGCAAATCAAAAATCATCAGCTTTACAAAGTTCGCGACCGCAAGCGTCAGTCCGCAGAAAAACGCCACTCTTAGCTCCTTCCAGAGCACGACGAACATACTTTTAAATTCAATCTCTCCGAGCGACAGCGCGCGGATAACCGAAACCGAAGCCTGCGAGCCTGCGTTACCGCCCGAGCCCGTAATCATCGGGATAAAGCTCGACAGAATAATCACGCTCGCGAGCATTCCGTCAAAGCTCGAGATAATCGTACTTGTAAAGGTTGCCGAGAGCATAAGGATAAGCAGCCACGGCACACGCTTTTTGTAAATTCCCCAAACGCTGGTTTTCATATACGGCTTGTCGGAGGGAAGTACCGCAGCCATTTTTTCAAAGTCCTCGGTAGCCTCCTCGCGGATAACGTCGATAGCGTCGTCGATGGTAACAATTCCGACGAGCCTTTGCTCGTTATCTACAACGGGCAGCGCCAAAAAGTCGTAGTTTGAGAAAAGCTGGGCAACCTGCTCCTGGTCGTCGAGGGTGTGGACGGAAATTACGTTTTCCTCCATCATATCCTTAACGGGGTCGTCGTCCTCCGCCAACAGCAAATCCTTGACCGTGGTGATACCGATAAGCCTGTTGTTTTCGTCGGTCACGTAGCAGGTGTAAATTGTCTCCTTGTCAACACCGGTTCGCCTGATTCGCTTAATCGCCATTTCGGCGGTCATATCAGGGCGGAGCACAATAAACTCGGTCGTCATAATCGAGCCTGCGCTGTCCTCGGGATATTTGAGAAGCTCGTTAATCTCGCGCCTCATATCCTTGTCAGCCTGCCGCAAAATTCGCTTTACGACGTTTGCCGGCATTTCCTCGATAATATCAACCGCGTCGTCGACAAACAGCTCGTTTACAATCTCTTTAAGCTCGCTGTCGCTGAAGCCGTGGATAAGGAACTCCTGAGTGTCCTCGTCCATCTCTACAAAGGTTTCCGCCGCAAGCTCCTTTGGTAAAATTCTGAAGAGAATCGGGGTTTTTTCGTCCTGAAGCTCCTCAAAAACAGCCGCAATATCGTACGGCTTCATTGTTACAAGAATGTCCCGAAGAGTGTTGAATTTTTTCTCCTCGAGCAGCTTCTTGATGGTCTCCGTAATGGTTACGTTAACCTGAATCATCATCTCTCCTCCTTTTGCATTTTTTGCATCGTGGAAAGAGACGTGTTCAAAAGGCGCAGTCCGTAAACTTAAAACCACGCAATTTTCAAGCGTTTTGCGGTTTATAATTGCAGGGTTTTAAATTTAAGCGACACAACGAACGCAGAACTGCCGTCCGCTGCAACTTCGCCCGGGAACAACGCCTAAACTTCCGTCTGCGTCCATTAATGTTTCACCCCTCAATAAAAAATTGCCGAAAAATTTAACGGCTACCCTTATATTTTATCCCTTTTGCGCTTTAATGTCAACAATGATTTTATGTTCTTGATTTTTTTTTAATATATAGTATAATAACAAATGAGAACGGATATAAGGAGCTGTTATTATGACCGCTATGATAAAAAAATATCTTCCGTACGCTATCATAATTTTCGCGGTATTTTTGCTTGTACCGCTGATTTTTATAAGCGAACCGATGCAGAAGTTTTCGGCTGTAGGCTACTACTTCATCCTGCTGATGACACAGGTGGTATGCTCGGCTGTCTACTGCGCAAAGCACGGACTTGACTTTTTGTTTACGCTGATCGCGCCGATTGCGTTTTTGTTCACAATGATGATTTACGCAGGCGGCTTTTCGAACCCGACAAATATTATTTTGCTTGTGGTTTACCTGATTGCAGGAATTTTCGGACTGTTTTTGGGCGACCTCGCCTTTGGTGACGCCAGAAGAAAGCAGGAGAAAAAGGAAAAGCAGGCTGCCGAGGAGCTTTTGCTCCAGGCAAAGCGCCGTGACGAGCGCGAAAAGCAGAGAATGGCTGAGGAAAGCGAGCGTCCGCGCCGCAGAGAGCAAGCCTCCCGTGCGCAGCGTTCATCACACGGCTCGCGCAGCGCTCACGCGGCGCGCACTGCCGACAGAGCTCCCCGCGCTTCCGAAAAGCGCGCTTCGTCGCCGAGGGATATTGACGATGATTTTGATTACGACAAGTATATGTCGGACATCGACAGAATGCTCGACGAAACCGACAGAGGCAACACGGATTTAGACTGATAAGATTAAAATATATAAAAAACAAACCGGACAACCTGTGAGCTGTCCGGTTTTCGATTAACAAAAACACCCCGAAGGACTGTTAATCCCTCGGGGTAAATACGGCTGAGTTTTCCTATATATATAGAAAGCGGTTTATTTAGTTGTATCAGCAATAGTATGTCAGTTCACCGAAAAAGTCTAACCATTTTGCGATAATTCTATAATCAAATGGGCGTTGTTTTCTATAATTGTTTGGTATTTTTTGATTTCTTCCTCAGAAAAACCCGAAATATCCTTCCACTCATAACCCGGCAGATAACAGCTCGCACAGTGAAAGCCGTCGTTTTCGTCGGGCTTTTCTATATATACCTTAACGGTGTTATCCTTTAGCAGCTCTGAATGGACAATCTCGGTTTCGTCGTCAAGCGTTATATATGGATACATCATATTAAGCACCACCTTTATATTAGTTTATCACATAAGGCGATTTAATTCAATGCTTTTGTTATATACAATATATATTAGTATCCCACGCGGGAATGTAGGGGTGGTGGCGGAGATAGATTTTGTATTCCGGGTTGAGCTCGTTGATTAACAGCGGAAGCTTGAAGATATCTTCAAAGCGGTGGTACGCTGAAAAATTAAGCTTCGGCTTAAAGCTTTTCAGCGTGTTTTTCATTCCGAGCAGGGTGTGATAGTCCGCGCCCTCGACGTCGGCTTTAATATAGCCTGCCGCCGTTCCGCAGAGGATTGTATCGACCGCGGCGACCTGAGTTTGCACTCCGCTTTCGGCAATCGCGCTGTTGCGCCCTGCCTTGTTGTTGAAGGTCAGCACAGTGTTGCGGCTGTACGCGCCGAGCTGCCAGAGCTCGACGTTCTCCATATCAGCGCAGTGCGCCTTAAGCTTTTCAAAATTCTTGCCGTTCGGCTCAAAGGCGACAATCTTGCGGTAGCTGCCGTCCGTGAAGCTCAAAAACTCGTCGATTGTGTCGCCGTTGTACGCGCCGAGGTCAACGTAAACCTCGTTTTTGCCGAGCTTTAATATGTTATTAAAAGCCTCGCTTTTGTCCGTGGTGATTTCGTCGAGCAAATTGAGCTCGCCCGTGCGGTAAAAGGCGAGGACGTTTTTGTAAACGCGCCTTGACTGCTCGTCCGCGAGCAGATTGTAAGCCTGCTCGATTTCGTCCGAAAAGCTGTCAATAAATTCACCGTCAAATAAAATATCTCCGAATACAGGCACGCTCGGCACAAGGGTTTTGTGCCTGTCCGCAACGTTTTTAATCGTCTGCATAACGTCGGGCAATTGGCTTGCAAAGCAGAGTGCCACGGTAAAATCGCCGTGTTCCGATTCGAGCTCGGAAAGCTTTTTTACCCTAAAGCCGTGAAAGCTCTGACCGCGGACAAATTCATCGCTTGCCATAACCGCCGAGGCTTTAATACCGTATTTTTCAAAGGCGGACAGCACCTTGTCAGCGCCGTCGCCCATTCCGTAGAGCACGACGGGCTTGCCGCCGCTTTTGAGCGACTGCCAAACGTCCGGCAGGGATTTTAAGTAATCTGTAATCATAAAAAACTCCGTAAAAAGAAAAACGCCCACCCTATTGGGTGGACACTTTTAAGTGTTGGCATCTCCCTATTTTCACACTCCGTCGCCAGAGCACTATTTTCGGCACCACTGAGCTTAACTTCTGTGTTCGGTATGGGAACAGGTGGACCCTCAGCGTCATCAACACCAACTCGTTCTCTCTGAGAACATTTGCTATTATACTACACGAAAACACTTTTGTCAACACTTTTTTTCAATTTATTTTTTTAACCGAAAAAGCTGTATTTTGGTGCTTTTATACCGCAAAAAGACGTGAAAATTTGCGCGGTTGTATGAGGGTCAGCCGTTCGCTTCTCCAATATAAAAAGCATTAAAAAAATAAATCAGGCGGTCTGCGTTTTTCCGCAAACCGCCGTGGAATTTTTATCAGTCAAGGCTTTTAATGCACTGCTTAAAGGTGTCGAGCACATACCTTGCGTCGTCGTCGCTCATTGTGGAGTTGAGCGGCAGGGTGAGCTCGTTTTTATACATATTATATGCGTTGGGGTAGTCGGTCATCTTAAAGCCGCGCTTGCTGTATGCCGAAAGCAGGGGAAGGGGTTTAAAGTGAACGTTGCACATAACGCCGTTTTCCGCCATCAGGTTATAGAACTTGTTGCGGTACTCGTCGTCCCTGCCGATAAAGCGTACAAAGTACAGGTGACCGCTGCTGCGGTGGTTTTCGTCGCAGTGGTTGAGCAACTGAATCGGCAAATCCTTTAGCTCCTCGTTGTACATTCTGATAAGCTCGTGACGTCTGTCGAGAATTTTGTCATACCTTTTAAGCTGGGCAACGCCCAATGCCGCGAGTACGTCGGGCATATTACACTTGTACTGCGTGTCCACAACGTCGTATTCCCACGAAGCAACCTTGTTCTTCGCGTAGGCGTCCTTTGTCTGGCCGTGGAGCGAGAGGAGCATATACTTTTTGTACATCTCGTCCTCGTCAATTCCGTCGTGGCTCTTGTGAACCGCCGCACCGCCCTCGGCGGTAGTCATATTTTTAACAGCGTGAAAGCTGAAATTTGTAAAGTCCGCAATCTCGCCGCACATCTTTCCGCCGCGCATCGCGCCGAACGCATGCGCACCGTCTGAGATAACAAAAACTCTGCCGAACTTTTCCTGAATCTCATTTTTCGGCTCAAATATGCTCTTTTTGCGCTCAACAGCCTCGTAAATTCTGTCGTAGTCGCAGATAATACCTGCCAAATCGACCGCGATAACCGCCTTGGTGTTGTGGTTGATGGCGGCTTCCATTTTGTCGTAATCCATCTCGAAGCTGCCGCTCTTGCAGTCAATCATAACGGGCTTTGCGCCTACATGGTAAATTATTGAGGCAGAGGCGGTGTAGGTGTACGCCGGAACAATAACCTCGTCGCCCGGTCCTACGCCCAAAATTCTCAGCGTAAGCTCCGCGCAGGAGGTCTGCGAAGAAAGGCAAACCGCGCGTTCAACGTGGCAGTACTTTGCGATTTGGCTCTCAAAAAGCTTAGTCTCGGGACCGGTTGTAATCCAGCCTGATTTGACTACCTTTACAACCTCATCAATTTCCGCCTGAGAGATGTCGGGCGGCGAAAACGGAATCTTCCTCATCTTAAAAACTCCTTAATCAAGGCGTGCACCGCGATTTTCGGCGCTGCCTTTTAACCGTTCCATAAATAATCAAATTTAAAAATTGCGTAAAACGCACTAAAACAGCTTAATTATACACCAACAAACCGCGATTGTAAAGAATTTGAAAAAAGTTTGGCGGATAAAACAACTTATTTATTTTTATGACGCCCTTATTAGGTTATTATTTAAGATTTTCACCGATAATCTCGTATTTATGCTTGGTCGCCAGCCCTCCGCGGATGTGCCGTTCGCTCTTGTTTTTGTCGAGTATTTCGCGCACACTGCGGTAAACGGCAGGATTTGCCGAGCGCAGGCGAAAGGTAACGTCCTTGTGCACGGTGCTCTTGCTTATTCCGTACTTTTTGGCGGCTTCCCTAACGGTTGAGCCGCTCTCGATTATGTATTCACCGAGCATTACCGCGCGGTCGTCAAGTGAAATTTCCACACAATTCCTCCAAATTATAAGCTGGTAAAATATATGCGTATCTGTCCGCGGATATACTTTAATGCATATGGTTTATTGAAATTGCGGAAAATCTGTGATATAATGCTTTATATAATTTATAAAGAAAGCGGTATGAACTATGAAAATCAGAGAGCTTTTTGAAAATTCAGACAGAACCATACTTTCCTTTGAGGTCTTTCCGCCCAAGAAAACCTCACCAATTGAGTCGGTATACGGCAAGCTCGAGGAAATTTGCGCGTTAAAGCCCGACTTTATCAGCGTTACCTACGGCGCAGGCGGTACGGGCGGTCACAGCAGAACCTGCGAAATTGCCTCGAAGATTAAAAATGGGCTCGGCGTTGAGTCGATGGCGCACCTGACCTGCGTTAACAGCACAAGGGCGATGATTGACGAAACCTTGCAGGATTTTAAGGAGCATAATATTGAAAATATCCTCGCTCTGCGCGGAGATTACGTCGACGGCGTTGAACCGCAAAAGGACTTTGCCCACGCGAGCGATTTGTGCGCGTACATCAAGTCGAAGGGCGACTTTGACGTTGCAGGCGCGTGCTATCCCGAGGTTCACCTCGACGCAAAGGACGAGGTAGAGGACGTGCTCAACCTCAAAAAGAAGGTCGATTCGGGCGCCGACCACCTGATTAGCCAGCTCTTTTTTGACAACGGCGCGTTCTACCGTTTTTTGGAACGCACGAAAATCGCAGGAATAGACGTGCCTGTTGAGGCAGGAATTATGCCCGTCACCAATAAGAGCCAAATTGAGCGCATGGTGTCGATGTGCGGAGCGAGCCTGCCCGTAAAATTTACAAAGATTATGCAGAAGTACGAGAGCAAGCCCGAAGCCCTGCGCGACGCCGGAATTGCCTACGCGGTCGAGCAGATTGTCGATTTAATCGCGAACGGCGTTGACGGAATTCATCTGTACACGATGAACAACCCCTACATCGCGCGGAAAATCACCGAGGCGGTGTCGAGCCTGCTATGATTGAGCTGACAAGCCTTAACAGGAACGAAGCCAAGCGCTACCTCGGCGGAGCGAAAATTGAGCTTGACGAGCGGATGAGTGAGCTTTTCGACAGCTGTGAAAAGCAGGTTTTGTCTACCGCCAAGCCGAAGTTTTTATATAAAATTATAGACCTGCCGAATGACAGATTAACGGCAGGAGAGGACATAAAAAGCCATTTAAACGGCTGTACCAAGGCGGTATTAATCTGCGCCACCTTAGGCGCGGAGGTTGACCGTATGATAAGGGTGAGCCAGATTTCGGATATGCCGCGCGCGGTGGTGCTCGACAGCTTTTCGAGCGTCGCGGTGGAGCAGCTCTGCCAAAGTGTAGACGCGCTTTTGGCTGAAAAATTCCCCGAATACTACTTTACCTTCCGCTACAGCCCCGGCTACGGCGACTACCCGATTGAGCTTCAAAAGGAGTTTTTGAGCCTGCTCGACGCGCCGAGGAAAATCGGGCTGAGCGCGAATGAAAATTATCTTTTAATCCCCTCAAAGTCGGTCACGGCGATTGCAGGGATGTCACACAACCCCATCGAGCGCAAAAAGCGCGGCTGTGCCGTGTGCGATATGCGCGACAGATGTAAATACAGAAGGAACGGAGAACACTGTGGATTTTAACACATTACTGAATACAAAAGAATTTATCATCCTCGACGGAGCAATGGGCACGCTTATCCAAAAGAGCGGCGCGCAGTACGACCATTCTCCCGAGACCTTGAATATAACAAGAGCTGAGCTTATCACCTCGTTTCACAAGGAGTATATCGCGGCAGGCGCGGACGTTGTCTACGCCAACACCTTCGGCGCGAACGCCTATAAGCTCGAGGGCAGCGAATACTCCGTTGACGAGATTATAAAGGCAGGTGTAAATAACGCCAAGGCGGCGGCTCAGGGCACAAACGCCCTTGTCGCGCTCGATATCGGGCCAATCGGTATGCTGCTTGAGCCTGCGGGTTCTCTGAGCTTTGAGCAGGCTTACGAATATTTTAAGGAGCAGATTATCGCAGGCAAGGACGCGGATTTGATTGTCTTTGAGACGATGACCGACCTCTATGAATTAAAGGCGGCGGTGCTCGCGGCTAAGGAAAATTCCGACAAGCCCGTAATCGCCACGATGACCTTTGAGCGCAGCGGAAGAACCTTTACAGGCGTTTCGCCTGCCTCGGCGGCGCTTACGCTGACAGGACTGGGCGTTTCGGCGCTCGGCGTCAACTGTTCTCTCGGTCCCGACGAGCTCGAGGGCGTGGTGTCGGAGATGAGCGAGTACACAAATTTGCCGCTTATCGTCAAGGCTAACGCAGGACTTCCCGACCCTAACAGCAACGAATATGATATTTTACCCGACAGGTTTGCGGAGTGCGTCTGCGGACTACTCAAATACGGCGTAAAAGTGGCGGGCGGCTGCTGCGGCACTACCCCCGAATATATAAAGGAAATTAAAAATTCGCTCGACGGCAAGACCTTCACCGTGGGTGCTGTTAAGCGCGACACCTCGGTTTGCAGCCCCAGCACCGCGGTTGAGATTAATATGCCGCGCATTATCGGAGAGCGCATTAACCCGACAGGCAAAAAGCTCTTTAAGCAGGCGCTTGTCAACAACGACATCGACTATATTCTGTCGCAGGCTTTAAGTCAGGTTAACGCAGGCGCGCAAATTCTCGACGTCAACGTCGGCCACCCCGAAATTGACGAAAAGCAGATGATGACGCGCGTTATCAAGGCGATTCAGGCGGTGTGCGACGCGCCGCTGCAGATAGATTCAACCAAGCCCGACGTGCTCGAGGCAGGTCTGCGCTGCTACAACGGCAAGCCGATTGTAAACTCCGTAAACGGCGAGGAAAAAAGCCTTAATTCCGTGCTTCCGCTCGTCAAAAAGTACGGCGCTTCGGTCATCGGACTAACGCTTGACGAGGGCGGAATCCCCAAGACCGCCGAGGGGCGTTTTGAAATTGCAAAGCGGATTGTCGAGCGCGCACAGCAAATCGGAATCGACAAAAAGGATGTTTACATCGACTGCCTTACACTGACGGTTTCCGCCGAGCAGGACGCGTGCGCCGAGACCTTGAAGGCGCTTCACAGGGTAAAAACCGAGCTCGGATGTAAAACGTGCTTGGGGGTTTCAAACATCTCCTTCGGACTGCCGAACCGCGAGCTTGTCAACAGCACCTTCCTGACTATGGCTCTCGAGGAAGGGCTCGATTTGCCGATTATCAACCCCAACGCCGAGGCTATGACCGGCGCTGTCAGGGCGTATAGGGTGCTTTCGGGCGCTGATAAAAATTCCGTAGAGTT
>ONPH01000009.1:2752-21872 GCA_900319655.1 uncultured Eubacteriales bacterium | reverse complement strand
CACCTTTTACTAACAGCACATTAAACAAATACTATTTTGACTTTTTGTGCACACTCTCTAAAATATGCGCATTTTAAACAAAAGCACAGCCTTTTATTAGTTAAACGTGAATAAATTTTAGAACATTATGATTTTGCTTGATTTTTAAATTCATTTCTGCTAATATATTTTTGCTCTAAGGCGGCAGCAAGAAAATACATATGATGTTTTCGGCATGCTGCCGCGGAACATGTTTATATTTTTGGGGAGGAATTTTTTATGACAAAGACAAGTAAAGCTTCTAAAATTACAGCAATCGTTTTATCGCTCGTTATGTTTCTCGGAGCATTCGCTATTGCAGGTACGGCTACAGCAAGCGCTGCAACCGACAGAGTAAGCCTGTATTCTTCAAGCGTATCGTTCTCAAAGTACGGCGGCGCAACCTACGAGGTTTATGTTAAGACAAACGATAATGCAAATAACCAGACGGTAACTATCCACTACAACTACCTCGACACTATGGGTTGGCAGGATACAACTGCAGCTTATGTTACCTCGCTCAACGACGGTTCAAAGATTTGGAAGGCGAGCTTCTCGAGCTTCAACTGCAAGTATGCAATCAAGTACGAGGCTGACGGCCGGATTATCTGGGACAACAACAACGGCAAGGATTACACAGGCAGCGATGTTGTCGGCACAGCTCCCGTAGCTGTTGAAAGACTCGGTTACCAGTACAACACCGAGAATTATCAGATTAACGCGGTTCTCCAGAATTACGCTTACCACAAAAATGTATTCGTAAGATACACAACCGACGGTTGGAAGTCTTATCAGGACAAGGCGCTTAACTATGTTCAGACAAACGCTAACGGTTCTGAGACATGGAGCACAAAGGTAAACGCTAACGGTTCTGATTTCCAGTATGCAATTTGCTATCAGGTAAACGGCACTGAGTACTGGGCTAACAACTTCGGCGCAAACTACGACTTTTCTTACTGCATCCACCACTAATTTTAATCCATAATAAAACAGCCTTTTCGGTTAATTCCGAAAGGGCTGTTCTTGTTTTAAATGATTTCATATCCGCTGTCAGAGAGCGCCTTTTTCGCCTTGTTTACATTTTCACTCTTTACCAAAATGTAGTCGGTATTGTAGGTCGATACAGCGAAAATTCCGATTTTGTTTTCCGCCAAAACCGCCGACACCTTCGACAAAATTCCTGTCAGTGAAAAGTCGAGCACGCCCTCGATCCTAAAGGCGCGCCAGCCATCCTCACGCTCGAGCGTGTTTTCGGGAACGTTCTCTGTCTCGCATACAAGCGAGAACTCCTCATCGGTTTTGCCGATAAAATAAATTTCACCACCGGGCTTTAACTCGGCTCCATCGGTGAGCTTGCACAAGGTAAAATCATAATCAAAAAATTTAAGCTTCATAATAAATTCTCCGTTCGTTTTATACTATTATACAAAAACAACGGCGAAATGTAAACTACAGAGTTTTGACGGTCTTTTTGTATGCAGGCTTCATTAGCAAAACCGCAACCGCAGCGGTGATAAGCTCCGCAACCGGGAAGGTCAGCCAGATTAGCCATGCGTTGCTTAAATCGCCGTTTACAAAGCCCGAGAACAGCCACGCGACAGGCAGAACAAGCACAAGCTGGCGCAAGAGCGATATAATCAGCGAAGATAAGCCCTTGTCGAGCGCCTGAAGCATCATTGAAATTATTATAGGCAAGCCCATTTTGAGCATAAGCTTGCCGACGGGCATTACCGCCATTTTGTTATCCATAAAATACCTCCGTTTTAATTAAACGCAAAAAAGGCGTAAGCCCGGAAAATGCCGGACTTACGCCTTAGTGCTGCTCACATTGATTGGGATTATATCATATTTTTAAGTAAAAATCAAGCGGTCAGTGGCTTGGCACCGTTTAATCCGAGAGCTCCTCCCAGATTTCGTACTGCTTTTCCTGCTCGGAATTCAGCTGTTCAAGCTCATTTGTCAGCTCAATCAGCCTTTCGTAATCGCTCGCGACCTCCTCGGTAGCGAGCAGGGCGGATACCCTCTCAATCTCGCCGTCAAGGCGTTCAATCTCTGCCTCGGTCTTTTTCAGCTTTGTCTGACGCTTGCGTTCCTCGCTCGCCCTTTGCTTGTTCAAAAAGTACTCGTTTTGAGGTTTTTGCTTAGGCTTTTGCTCGGTGGAAGTCTCTGCCTGATTTTCCGTCTTAACATGCTCAAAATAATAATCGTAGTTGCCGAGGTACTCCTTAACGCCGTTTTTGTCGAGCGCGAGTACACGGTCGGCAAGCTTGTTGATAAAGTAAGGGTCGTGGCTGATAATCAGCAGGGTTCCGCCGTATTCGAGCAGGGTATTTTCGAGCTCCTCACGTGAGGCAGCGTCAAGGTGGTTTGTCGGCTCGTCAAGGAGCAGGAAGTTACTGCCCTGCAACATCAGCTTTAAGAGCGACACCCTCGCACGTTCGCCGCCGCTCATCTTTGAAAGCGGCTTGAACACATCGTCGCCCTTGAACAAGAACGCCGCCAACGCCGAGCGCACCTCGGTTTGCGTAAGGTTCGGGAACCTGTCCCACACCTCGTCAATCGCGGTTTTGCTGAGGTCGAGGTTCTGCTGCATTTGGTCGAAGTAGCCGGGCATTACGTTTGCGCCGTACTCAAACTCTCCCCTATCCTGCGGAATTTTTCCGGTCAGGATTTTAAAAAGAGTGGTTTTTCCGCAGCCGTTTTCTCCGAGGATGAACACGCGCTCACCCTTGCGGATATGTATGTTTACGTCGGTGAAAAGCTGTTTTTCGCCAAAGGCTTTTTCGATATTGCGGCAGATTAAAACGTCATTTCCGCTCTCGAACTTCGGCTCAAAGCGGATTCGCATTGTCTCAACCTCGCTGTCGGGAGCGACAAGCTGAGCCTTGATACGGTCGGCTTCCTTTTGACGGCTTGCGGCGGTGATGAAGTTTCGCTCTCTGCCCCAGCGCTTTTGCTGCTCGACAATCCCCTCGATTCGCTTAATCTCCTTGATGTCGTTTTCATATTTATTTTTCAGCGACTCGTTGTACGCCTGCTTTTTCTTAACAAATTCGGAGTATGCGCCCTTGTAGCACATCGCCTTTTGGTGCTCGAGCTCAACGGTTTTGTTGGTTACGTTGTCGAGGAAGTAACGGTCGTGGCTGATGATAATCATAGCGCCCTTGAAATCGCGCAGAAAGTCCTCGAGCCAGCCTACGGACTTGATGTCGAGGTGGTTTGTCGGCTCGTCAAGGAGCAGGAAATTGCTCTCGGAAAGCAACAGCTTTGCAAGGCAGAGCTTTGAGCGCTGTCCTCCGCTGAGACTGCCGACCTGCATATCAAAGTCCTTTTCCGAAAATCCAAGGCCGAGCAGCGCCGATCGCGTGCGGCTTTTGTAGGTAAGTCCGCCGCGGTTTTCGTACTCCTCAATCAGCGCGGTCTGCCGCTCAACGAGCGAGCTTAAATCGCCGCTTTTGTTCTCTATCGCGGCGGTGACCTCAGCGGTTTCGCGCTCGACGTCCATTAAGTAACCGAACACCGACACGAGCTCGTCAAAAACGCTGACCTCGGGATTTTTGCAGGAATGTTGTTCCATATATCCCACGCGCGTGTTTTTCTCAAACGCGACGGTTCCCGATGTGGGCGAAAGCTCTCCGCTCAGCACCCTGAACAGCGTGGTTTTTCCTACGCCGTTCGCACCGATAAAGCCCATTTTATCGCGCGCTTCAACGTCAAAGCTGACGCCCTTAAACAGCGTTCTGTCAACAAAGGTAACCTCTAAATTCCTGACAGATAACGACGGCATACACTCGCTCCTTTCAAAAGTTTACCCTGTTATTGTACCTTAAAAAACGAAAAAGAGCAATACAAAATTAAAAATATGCCAAAGGTTTACGAGCGCGTAGAGGGCAATTCCGATGTAAATAATGATGTCGGCGGCAAGGCTTTCTACTCCGCCTGACAGCCTGTAAATCACGCTGCAAATAATAATCATACCGAGCGGCAGGACAGCCTTGATTATAAAAGCCGACCAAAAGCCCGTGATTAAGCCGCTCATAAGCGGATTCGCCTCATAAAATCTTCCGCTCAGCAGCAGAGCCTCGGTGCACAGCCAGTCGATTAAATTGAGAAGATACAAAAAAGCGAGCTTTTCGTAAAAGCTAAAGCCCCTTTTTGCGCTCGACGGTGAAATCTTGCCCGATAAATCCACAGGCAACACATTTTGTTTGATACCCACGGCATAACCTCCAAACTTTTTTATTAGTTTAGCCGCTAAAGCGCGATTAATTCATAGGCAAAACGCGAAAAGGATAAAAACGCGAATGAGGTTTTTTGAAAAAAGTGTTGACAACTCACGCAGTTTGTGATATATTAATTAGGCACTAAAATTTATTTGCTGGTGTAGCTCAGTTGGTAGAGCAGCTGATTTGTAATCAGCAGGTCGGGGGTTCAAGTCCGTCCACCAGCTCCAAGAAGCCTACTTGGTAAGAGGTAGGCTTTACATATGGGAGAATTCCCGAGTGGCCAAAGGGGGCAGACTGTAAATCTGTTGCGCTTCGCTTCGGTGGTTCGAATCCACCTTCTCCCACCAAAAAACAGAGTACGTATTACGTACTCTGTTTTTTCGTGGAAAAAAGAAGGTGGATTCGAAGGCGACTGTGCCGAGCACAGCGAGGCAAAAACGTCACAGTGTGACGTTTTTAAGGAGAGCGGTAAGCGCGCGGTTTCCCACTTAACACACCGCAAGTGGCGCGTAGGAAGTTTTGTAAAGCAGAAGCGCAACCTTCTCCCACCTATATTCATATAAAAAGGCGGACTAATCAAAGTCCGCCTAAATTAATATATTTTCAACTTTACTCCGCGGCGTACTTTTGAATTTCAGCCGCGTCGAGGATATCAACCGTGCCGTCGGCGTTTACGTCGGACACCGCAAGCTGCTCATCGTTGAGCTCAGTCCTGCCGGAAGTGTATTTTTGGATAACTGCCGCGTCGATAACGTCAACCTTGCCGTCGCTGTTTATGTCGCTGTATGCGGCGCGGTTCAGGGGCTCGCCTGCCCAGATATACTTAAATTCCGGAATATAGCTAAAGCTTTTCCACGTCAGAATGTTCGAGAAAACCGCGGTGTAGTCCTTTGCGCTGTCGTAGGAAGAAATTGTCAGCACCTCGGTTTGCGCCTTCCAGTCGGATGAAAATACAACGGTGTACTTGTGCTCGGGATTAAGCTCAATTTCGTGTTCGTCAAGGTCAAAGCGCCAAATATCCGAATCAATATCCTTTGTCATCGCACCATTTTTTGAACCCCATTTGGCGACTTCCGTCTCATCGGTCAAGTCGTAAATATAACAGAACATCTTATCTTCATTATGTCCACTTGTAAACCGAATTTGTTGTTCCCGTAACCTCGTCGTAGGCTTTCTTACCCGTATAAACAGCGGTGTACGCCTTTGCGGTATCGAACGATTCTATCGTGAGCGGTTCTGTCGCCGTGCCGCAGTCGTCAATAAAGGTAATGCTGTACTTGCGTCCGGAATACATAACAACCTTCTGGATTTGTTCGTCAAAGCTAAATCTCCATGTATCCGAGCTGCCCGATTGTTTCAAAATACCGCGATTTATGACAACATATCCTCCTGTTTCGTCATAGATTTCGCAGAAGAATTTTTCGGCATTCTCATAAAAAGTCTGTTTATCTACCTTTATGTTGAATGTTGCCGTGATTTTCTCATCGGATTCTGTAGTCTCAGTCACGGCGGTTGCCGCCGGTTCCGTGTTTTGCACGGCAGAGCTTTGAGGTGTTGACTGCACCCTTGTGTATTCCTGATTTTGCGCAGGCTCTGTACCTTTGCTCCCGCTTTTGTTATCGGAGCCTCCGCGATTTTCCGCGGACGGCGCTGTATTGTAAGCGTTTGTCGGAGCTTCGGTTTTTGGCTGAGCGGTAGTTTGCTGGACGCTGTAAACTTTTTCCTTAGGCTTCGGCATTTGATTGGGATTATTGCCGCCGAAAGAACCTGACGCCGCAGCCGCTCCTGCCGCGCCGATTACAACAGCGCACGCCGCTCCGATTGCCGCCGCCTTAAGCGGAAAAGAGCCTGCCGCCTTGACCGGGTTAATCGAGGCAAGCTTTACCGCGCCTGACTGAGTAGCGTAGGGAATGAGAATATTTTTCTGCGTTTCCGCGCCCTCGATAAGGCTGAAAGATACCAGCGACATCGGCGGTACCGCGCACGAAGCGAGAGCCGCTCCGCCGTACTGCTCGAGGTGCTTTTTCATCGTCTTGCGCGCCGAGTGAAGTCGGCTTTTGACGGTGTTTTCGTTTAACTCCATGGTTTCGGCGATTTCCTTTACGCTCATTTGATTGAAGTAAAACATCATTACGCTCTCGCGCAAAAGCTGTGGCAAGGCCTTGACAGCTTCGCGGACATATCCGCAAACCTCGGAGGTTTCCGCAGACTTTGACGGGCAGATTTGCTCGTTTTCGTCGGCAAAATCCCACGCGCCCTCGTCAAGACTTAAATTGTCCTTTGAGCGAGTCAGCTTTGTTTTGCAATAATTTGATGTGATTGTTTTTATCCAGCCCAAAAACGCCTTTGGATCGGCAAGCGAATCGAGCTTTTTCAGCATTGTTAGTAAAATATCCTGCACTGCGTCCTTCGATTTCTCCTCATCTCCCAACAGGGTAAGGCAGTAATAGTAAATATATCCGCTCACCATATTGACAACTTCGTCAAGTGCCTTTTGGTTTCCGCCCTGCGCCTTGGCGACAAGCCTGGTGAGCTTTGCGTTATCTATTTTGAATTTCGGCTGTTTGTTCATTTTATCCTCACTTCCCTCTTTTTTGCCCTGTTCATTAAAAAGGACTCGGGAGTTTAAAAAAGGTTTGCAGTTTTTTAAAAATTTTTTTAATTTATTTTTATCATAGCATAAACAAAAAAAATGTCTATTATCCCCCTGCTGTAACACCTTTTATCTTCGCTTGAAAAGTAGATTGATATGGTGTATAATAAAGGGTGAGGTGTTTTTCTTGAATATAAACGTCGGAGATAAACTTGAAATGAAAAAGCAACATCCGTGCGGCGGCAGGACCTTTACCGTTTTGCGCGTGGGGATGGATTTTAAAATCCGCTGTGACAACTGCGGACGCGAGGTTATGGTTCCGCGCAAAAAAGCAGAGAAGAACATCATGAATGTAATTACGGAGTAAGTTATGTTTGAAAGAATAGAGATTTTTGACAAGCGGTATTCCGAGCTTAACTCGCGGCTTTATGAGCCGTCGGTGGCGTCCGACCCCGAGGAATACCAGAAGATAATGAAGGAAATCAAGTCGATTGAGGAGCTTGTGCAGACCTACCGCGAGTATAAAAGCGCAGTGCAGTCCGAAAAGGAGAGCCTTGAAATTTTAGAGGATTCGTCGGATTCCGAGCTTAAAGAATTGGCGCAGGCTGAGCTTGACGAGGCTAAGGAGAATATTGAAAGGCTGTCCGAACAGCTCAAAATTTTGCTCCTGCCCAAGGACCCCAACGACGAGCGAAACGTAATTATCGAAATCCGCGGAGGCGCAGGCGGCGAGGAAAGCGCGCTGTTCTCGGCGGTATTGTTCAGAATGTACTCGATGTACGCCGAAAAGCGCGGCTACAGGGTTGAGGTTATCAATGCCAACGAGACCGAGCTGGGCGGCTACAAGGAAATTTCGTTTATGATAGAGGGCGAGGGCGCGTATTCGCGCTTTAAGTTTGAGAGCGGCGTTCACCGCGTTCAGCGAGTGCCGGAGACCGAGAGCCAAGGCAGAGTTCATACCTCGACAACCACCGTTGCGGTGCTCCCCGAGGCCGAGGATGTTGAGCTTGAAATCGACCCGAAGGATTTGAAGATTGACACCTTCCGTTCGAGCGGCGCAGGCGGTCAGCACATCAACAAAACAAGCTCCGCCATCCGCATTACCCACCTGCCGACCGGCACGGTTGTGGAATGTCAGGACGAACGAAGCCAGTATAAGAACAAGGACAAGGCGCTTAAGGTGCTCAAAAGCCGTCTGCTTAAGGAAAAGCAGGACAAACAGGCGAGCGAAATTGCCGAAAACCGCAAATTGCAGGTCGGCACAGGCGACAGAAGCGAGCGAATCCGCACCTACAACTATCCTCAGGGCAGGCTGACCGACCACAGAATCGGTCTCACGCTTTACAAGCTCGAGGACATCCTCAACGGCAACCTCGACGAGGTAATCGACGCGCTGATTACCGCCGACAGAGCCGAAAAGCTGAAAGAGAGTATGGAACAGAATTAAAATGAAAACGCAACTGTTTACCAATACACCCGAAAATATAATTAAAACCGCCGAAATTCTGAAAAAAGGCGGACTTGCCGCTATCCCTACCGAGACGGTCTACGGACTTGCCGCGGACGCGCTGAACGGCGAGGCGGTAGCGAAGATTTTTGCGGCAAAGGGCAGACCGATGGATAATCCGCTGATTGTCCACGTCGCGGAGTTTGAGGACATCGAGCGCTTCGCTCTTGTCCGCGAAATTCCCGAAGCCGCGAAAAAGCTCGCAAAGGTTTTTTGGCCCGGTCCGCTGACGATTATTATGAAAAAGGGCGGCGTTATTCCCGATGAAGTTTCCGCAGGGCTTGACACCGTGGCAATCCGCCTGCCGAGCCACCCCTCGGCAAGGGCGATAATCAAAGCCGCGGACACTCCGCTTGCCGCGCCGTCGGCTAACCTTTCGGGCTCACCCAGCCCGACCACGGCACAGCACGTGATGAACGATATGGACGGCAAAATTGACGCGGTGTTTGACGGCGGAGCGTGCGGCGTTGGCGTTGAGAGCACGGTTATCACACTTGCAGAGGATACTCCGAGGCTTTTGCGCCCGGGCAAGGTAACGCTTGAAGAACTCCGCGAGGTTTTAGGCGAGGTCGAGCTTGACAGCGCCGTGCTGAACAAGCTTAAAGATGGTCAAAAAGCCGCCAGCCCGGGAATGAAATACAAGCATTACGCGCCGAAGGCGAACGTTATCCTGCTCAAATGCACGGACGATGAATTTACTGACTACGTAAACCGCTGCGGCGGAAGCGGCGTTGCCGCCCTCTGCTGCGACGAGGACGTTGAAAAGCTGAGCGTAAAGTACATTTCGCTCGGCAAGCGTAACGACTATGAAGCTCACGCGCAAAGGCTGTTTGACAGCCTGCGGCGGATTGACGGCTACGGCAATATAGTGACGGTTTACACCCGTCTGCCGTCCACCGACGGCGTGGGACTTGCCGTATACAACCGCCTTATCCGCGCGGCAGGCTTTGAGGTGATTGACCTTGAAAAGAGTTAAAATAATCGGCTTAACCGGTCAGAGCGGCGCAGGTAAAAGCACCGCGGCTCAGGTTTTTGAGCAAAATGGCTTTGCCGTGATAAACGCCGACAGCCTTGTAAAAAGGGTGTACGAGCAAAACGAATACTGCCTTGACGCGGTAGCCGCGCGCTTCGGCAGCGACATTATAAATCCTGACGGAACGCTGAACAGAAAGCTGCTCGCGAAAAGAGCGTTTTCTTCAAAGGAGAATACAAGGGCTCTCGGCGGAATTGTCCATCCCTTTGTGCTCAGCGAATTTCTTAAGGAGCTTAAGGGCGCAAGCGGCTATGCGGTTTTTGACGCGCCGCAGCTTTTTGAAAGCGGAATTGACGTTATTTGCGATGCTATCGTGAGCGTTGTCGCTGAAGAAAGCACAAGGCTTGCGCGCATTATGAACCGCGATGGAATTACAGAGGATGAAGCACGGCAGAGAATTAACGCGCAGTTCAGCGAGGAATTTTTCAGAGCAAATTCCGATTATATTATAGAGAACAACACTGACGGCGGCTTGGAGCAAAAAACGCTTGAGCTTATCGCCGTGATAAAATCGAGGTGATGTAATGGCGAAGAGAGCACGCCGTACAAGAAAACGCAACACAAAAAAAGGCGGAAAAGCCAAGGTCGTTATAATCTCAATAATCGCGGTCGCACTCGCCGTGACAGCGGTGCTTGCGGCGACGCACTTTTATAAAACAACCGAGAACAACCTTGAAAAATCCGCTTATCCGCTTGAATACACCGACCTTGTAAACAAGGCGGCAAAGGAATATAACCTTCAACCCGCGCTCATTTACGGAGTTATACATACCGAGAGCCGCTTTAATCCCGATGCGGGTTCGTCAGTCGGCGCGGTAGGACTTATGCAGATTATGCCCGAGACCTTCGACTGGCTCCAGGAAAAGCGCGGCGAAGCAGGTAAATACACCACCGAGGATTTATACACGCCTTCGGTGAACATCGACTACGGAAGTTATCTGCTCAGATACTTTTTGGACTACTACGGCAACGAAAAATGCGCCGTTGCGGCGTACAACGCCGGTTTTGAGGTTTCAAACTGGCTGGAGGATCCCAACTGCAGTCCCGACGGAATGACGCTTGACGTTATTCCCTACCCCGAGACGAGCGAGTATGTGGTCAAGGTTGAAAGCGCCAAGCAAAAGTATATTGAGCTGTATTTTTCATAAAATAAGAACGGAAAGGAAGATATAAATGGCAGAGGAAAAGACAAAAACGCAACTCCTGCGCGAGAGCGTTTTGATGGAGGAAAACAAACAGAAAAAGCTGACAGCCGAGGTTATCGAAAAGGCTGACGGCTTTTGCGAGGGCTACAAAAAGTTTTTGAACAAGTCGCCCGTTGAGCGCGAGGCTGTGGAGTATTCGCTGGAGCTTGCAAAGGCTAACGGCTTTACCGAGTACAATCCCGAAGAAAGCTACAAGCCCGGCGATAAGGTGTATTATGTGAACCGCGGCAAGGCGATTGCACTTGCGGTTATCGGCAAAAACGGCGTTAAAAACGGCGCGCGTTTGGCGATTGCCCACATTGACTCACCGAGGATTGACCTAAAGCCCAATCCGCTTTACGAGAGCAACAAGCTAGCACTGTTCAAAACCCACTACTACGGCGGACTTAAAAAGTACCAGTGGACGGCAATTCCGCTGACGCTTCACGGCAGAGTTGTGAAGCTCGACGGCAGCACCGTTGACATCATCTGGGGCGATAACGAGGACGAAAGCTGCTTCTGCGTTACCGACCTTCTCCCCCACCTTGCTCAGGAGCAGGTAACTAAGCCGATGGCAAAGGCGTTTACCGGCGAGGATTTGAACGTTCTTGTTGGCTCACGTGCGCTTGACGAGGCTGAGGACGAAAAGGAGCTTGTTAAGCTCAACGTTATGAAGATTTTGAACGACAAATACGGCATTACCGAGAACGACTTTTTGTCGGCTGAGCTATGCCTTGTGCCGAGCTTTAAGGCGAAGGACATCGGCTTTGACAGAAGTATGATAGGCGGCTACGGCCACGACGACAAGGTCTGCGCTTATCCTGCGCTGATGGCGGCGCTCGACGCGGAGACTCCCGAGAGCACCTGCATTACCTACCTGACCGATAAAGAGGAAATCGGCAGCGACGGCAACACGGGTATGCAGAGCGACTTTTTGCGTTACTTTATCTACGATCTCGCGGCTCAGGACGGAATTCCCGGCTACCGCGCGATTTCAAAGAGCACCTGCCTGTCTGCCGACGTTAACGCGGCGTTCGACCCGACCTACGCTTCGGCGTTTGAGGCGAAGAACAGCTGCTACATCAACGACGGCGTGGTAATTTCAAAGTACACAGGCCACGGCGGAAAGTACGATACCTCGGATGCTTCGGCGGAGTATATGGGACAAATCAGGTCGCTGCTCGAGAACAACGGTATTGTTTGGCAAATCGGTGAGCTCGGCAGAGTTGACCTCGGCGGCGGCGGTACAATCGCAAAGTACGTTGCGAATATGAACGTAGACGTAATCGACCTCGGCGTTCCGGTGCTTTCAATGCACGCGCCGTTCGAGATTGTATCAAAAACCGACGTGTATATGGCGTACAGAGCATTTTACGAGTTTTTTATGCAATAAAAATTTGATATAATAACATTAGGGGCGGTCAATGACCGCCCCATCATTTTTTATTTAGCTCGGCAACGCCGAATTTAGCTGCGGCGCAAGCCGCAATTTAGCTTTAATACGCTTGTAATTCCGAAATCGCCTTCGCCGCGTCGTCAGCCTTGAATACGGCTGTTCCTGCCACGCAAACGTCAACGCCTGCCTCGGCGCACTGCGCGATTGTGGCTGAGCCGATTCCGCCGTCTGCCTCGATAAGCATATCAATGTTTCTGCGCTTACATTCGTCCTTAATCGCCCTTACCTTCGGCATCATATCAGCCATAAAGCTCTGACCGCCGAAGCCCGGTTCAACCGTCATAACAAGCACCAAATCGAGCCTGTCGAGGTACTCAAAAACCGACTCCGCAGGGGTGTTGGGCTTGATTACAAGGCCTGCCTTTATTCCGCGCGATTTAATTTTTTCAATCGTCTTGCTTATATCGGAATCGCACTCTACGTGGAAGGTGATTATGTCCGCGCCGGCGTCGGCAAAATCGTCGATGTACTTTAGCGGATCGCTGATCATCAGATGAACGTCGAACGGCTTGTCCGTGAACTTTCTGACGCACTTTATTACCGGAGCGCCGAAGGTGATGTTCGGCACAAAATGGCCGTCCATAACGTCAAGGTGCATCCAGTCGGCGCCTGCCTTGTCCATTCTTTCGAGCTCGTATCCCATTTTTGAAAAATCGCATGATAAAAGCGACGGAGCTATCTTCATTTTATCCTCCAAATAATCTTACGGCGCATTCCGCACGACATAATTGTGCGGTGTTGCCTTTATACTAAGGTTTTTGAATTGCAGGGGCAAGTATTGCCGCGGCTGCCCAAAACAGCGAATAAATCAGCACCTCGAGCGTGCCCATAACCTCAACTCCGGCGTAGAGCGACAGCGTTGCGGCTATCAAAATTCCGATAATTATCGCGGCAAGCTGAATGATAATCGCAATCGAGATGTTGCCCTTAATGCGCACGCTTCCCGATACCGCCCTTGCGAGCGACGAAGCCTTGCCGTGGGTGATGAGGTACGAACGCGAGGTTTCCTCGGTCACGCCCTGAGCCTCTTTGAGCACGTTGCCGAGGCCTGTGGGCAGAACCTTAATGCTGCGGTAGAAAAGGTTGTAGAGCTTTGCGATAAGCTCGTCGGTGATGTTGTAATCGGTGGTTCTGATAAGGAAGCTTATGCCGTTTGCCTCTGCTCTCTGCATCTCGGTTTTAAGCTCGGGATCGGCGTGGTACTTGGTGACAATCATCGCGACAAGTCTGCCTGCGCGTGAAAGATAAGTTACCTGACTGCCTGCCGAGGTGTATTTTTCCTCGTACTCTTGAGTCGGAGCGTCAACCCTGTACTTCTCCATCAGGTTGCGCGAGCCCACCAAAATACGCTCGCCGTTTATCCAGCCGACAAGTCCGAGGTCGTCCTCGTAGAGCACGCTTTCAACCTCGGGAAGCTTTTCCTTAGTCTCGTTAATAACCGAATCAAAGGCGTTTGCAAGCGGATTTTGCGCCTCTTTCAAAATGGCGATTCCGCAGAGGAGCGATTCGTCAACATTGTAGTCCTCAAAGCTTTTGATTCCCTCGAGGTCGATTGACTCGGCAGGGAAAAGCTCGTTTGCGTCCATCATAATCGCGGTGCTGTCGCAGAACTGCTTAATCGAGGGGTAGCCTGCGAGCATTGCGCCGTAGCCGTTGAGGTTCTTGCACAAGAGCTTAATCGGCAGATTGACCGCGATAAGCGTTGAAACGGGAATCGCGAGCGATGTAATCAGCGACAGGGTATTGACCGCGTCGGAGAATGAGAGCTTTACAACGCCGTAGAGCAGGGCGATGATAATCGCGGCTAAAGAGGTAATCGGCGCGAGCTTTGACGCCAAATCCTCGCTGGGGTCGGGCGCGTAAGAAATTTTAAGGAAATTGGACGGAAAATCCGTCTTGTGCTGGTAAGCGATAAGGGTTTTGTCGGAAGGCGTGCCGCTGAGCATTTTGTTGGCGACAGCCTCGTTGTTGTAGATTTTCGCCGCGTACTTTTGTCCCTTGGCGGAGACAAAGCGGAAGTTTTCCTTAACCCTGAGCACCATAATCAGCTTGCCAAGGTTGTTTGCGAACAGCGCCAAAAGCACGACTACGATGTAGTAGTTGACCCTGAAGCCCGACATATCACCGAGGCAGAAGAATGAAACAAGCGTCTGCACAACGGCGCTGATACACGCGACGGAAACCGCCGTGTCGGAATTGCCCTTGAAGCGCACAAGCGGCGTTAAGCCGTTCATCAGCGCCACGCGGTTTGCGAAAATCGAAACTCCGATTAAAATTAAATTAAACACCGCGTACGCCGCAGGCGCAAAGGGAATTGCGCCGATAATGCCCTCGGGGAATACCCTTGTCAGCACTGTCAAGATTATTGAGATAAACGCGATTACGCCTGTGGTCAGGCTGCGCATAAAGAGCTTTTTGATATTGTGGTTGAGCTCGTATTTAATACTTTTTTCGTCGTCCTCGCCGGTGTAGTCCTCAATCGGCTCGGTCTTTTCCTGCGGAACGTCAACGTCGTCGGACTCGTCCTTTGAGAAAAATCCGACAACCGCCGACAGCACCTTTTCCTGCGCGGTGCGGTCATCCTCGGGCTTGTCGTCATCTTCCGGGGTACGCTTGGGCTCAGGTCTGATAACGTGGGCGATTACCGAGGGATTTTTTGAGCGGACGTACTCGCCGTACTCGCGCTCGACAACCTCGGAGAACCTGCCTGCCTTTACGTTGAGCGTATTTTTCGGCTCATCAGGACGGTAAACCGGAACCTTCGAGACCACCTTTTTAGGCGGCTTGCCGTCGGAGGTGTTCTTAATCTTGAACAATTCCTCGTACTTGCTTTTTTCCTCGGCTTCCTTTTGCTCCTGAGCCTTTTTATAATCCTCGCCGTCGACGTCAATGTCGATTGAGTCGAAGCTTTCAATCTCGTTATTTTCGCGGAAGGTGTCCACCTCACCGAGCACCTCACCCGAAAACTGCGTGTCCTCGTCGTACTCGGGCTTAAGGGTGACGATTTTTTCTTCCTCAGCCTTACGTGCCGCTTCCTCTGCCGCCTTTTTAGCCGCTTCCTCAGCCTCTTTTTCAAGCTGCTCGGGGGTTTTTATGTCCTCCTTGCTGCCGTCCATAATAAGCTCGGTCTGCATTGTCGCGGCGGTTTTGTCTCCGACAATCGCGTTGCTGTCGTCGGGCTTTTCCTTGTCCAGGTCGAGCGGATTGTCGTTTTTGAGCCTCGGCTTTTTGTCGGCGTTACTGTAGATGTCAGCCATCTTCGGCTTTGCGCGGTACTTGTCCGCGATTTTTTTCATCTTCTCATCGTCGGCAAGCCTGTGCGTCTCGTCAAGTATGCTCTGAATTTCAAGCTCCTTTAGCAGGTCGTTTTTCTTTTCCTGCTCGATGTTTTGATCAGACAAGCTTTTCACATCCTTTCCTGTGTTTTACCTTCCCTTTGCCGCGTGGTACATCAAAATTCCGGCGGCTACTGAGGCGTTCAGCGAGTTGATTTTGCCCTTCATCGGAAGTGACACAATCACGTCGCATTTTTGGCGGACAAGCCGGGAAATCCCCTTGCCCTCGTTGCCTATAACAATGGCACATGCGCCTGATAAATCGCATTTTGTGTAGTCCTCGCCGTTCATATCGGCGCCGTAAATCCAAACTCCGCGGTCTTTGAGCTCATCAAGCAAGCTCGCGATGTTCGTAACCCTCGCGACTCTCATATACTCAACCGCGCCTGCGGAAGCCTTGCCCACAACGTAGCTGAGCCCTGCGCTGCGGCGCTTGGGGATAATTACGCCGTGAACTCCGGCACATTCGGCGGTTCTGATAATTGCGCCGAGGTTGTGTGGATCCTCAATCTCGTCGAGCACGACGATAAACGGAGATTCGTCCCTGCTCTCGGCATATTCAAATATTTCGTCAACGCTGCTGTAATCCTTGACGGCGGCAAACGCCGCAATTCCCTGGTGAACCGACGAGCCCGTGATATAATCGAGCTTGGCGCGGTCAACCTCTTTGACGGGAATCTGTCTGTCCCTCGCCTTTGCGAGAATTCCGACCACCGCTCCGCTTTTTTCGCCGCGTGCGACAAGAATTTTGTCAATCGGTCTGCCCGAGCGGATAGCCTCGCTGACAGGGTTCCTGCCGGATATAACGTCGGATTTTGCTTCGCTGTTGCTGTCTTTCATATTGTTTCACCTTATTAAACTATATTCCAATATATTATAGCACATATTTTATGATTTTAACAGACCTTTGCGCAAATAAAGTCAAGAAAAATAATACATCGCGTCCAGCGCCGCCGCGCCGAGGTCGATATGTGTCGGAATTATGCCGTAAAGCCCCGATTCAGAGTCTAAAAATACAGCGTTTTGCGGCGGAAACGGAGTAAAGCTGAAATACACCGCCCAAAATAAAAAGAGTAAAAATACCGAAGGAGCAAAAAGGGTTTGAACATTAAATTTTGAACGGTAAAGAGCAAAAGAGAGTACAAATGCAAGCGCCGTGCATAACGCGGCGATAAAAATGCTCTGATTTTCCGCGCCGAAAATCAGGCTCAGTCCTATGTAGGATAATCCCAGAAAGTACAGAGAGATTGTCTTGCACGAGGTGAAGCGGCGCATATGCGGCGATACGCTCATCAGCTCGATAAGCGACCAGAACAGGTACGGCAAAAGCAGGATTTTGCAGTTTTCCCATATGCTTTTGTTGACGCTTCCGAACATTACACCGACGAGGTTTCCGCCGCACAGCGTGTACAATTTCGACATAAACAGGCGGCAAATCAAGACAAAAATTATGCCTGCCGCCTCGAGCAAAACGAATAGTTTTTCTGCTTTTTTTATTGCCCTCACTCCCCGTAACCATTGTTACAAAAATGTATTATTTTTTAGTGGAATTAAAACCGCCAATTAAAATTCTTTGTCTGAAAATATACTTTTTGTATATTTCTTTTTCTACAATAAAATGTTGAAAACTATGTTGAAAGTGTTAATCAGGCGCGTGATTTGCCCTCAAAATATCCTGATATTTACACATCAAAAACTATATGTGGGTTTTTTAATGTTTTCCACATAGATTTCCACATAAATTTAACTGTGGTTTTCAAATACAAATAGTAATATTTGCTTGTCAACGGCAATTTTTCGACTTAATTATTACAAAAACAAAATAACAAACAATATTTCACTACTCTGCTCAGTAAAAGAACAGGTTTACGGTGACTACGCTCATTGCCGCAGCGGTCAAATCCGCCGCGATTGCGGCGAGCAGAGTGTGCCGGATATTCTTGATTTTTACACAGCCGTAGTACATAGCCGTGGCGTAAAAGGTTGTCTCGCTCGAGCCTGCCAACACGCTTGCAACCCTGCCCGGAAAGCTGTCGGGACCGTAGTCGCCGAACACCTGAACGAGCAGCGCTGTTGAGCCGCTGCCCGACACCGGACGGAGCAAAGCCATGGGCGCGAGCTCGGCAGGAAAGCCGAGGAAATCCGTGACGGGCTTGATGAAATTGCAAATCACCTCGACCGCTCCGCTCGATTTGAGAAGTCCTACGGCAAACACAAGCCCCAAAACCGACGGCGCGATTGCGTAAAGCGTTGCGAAGCCCTCCTTTGCGCCTGCGATGAATTCGTCGAAAACCGCCACCCTTTTAATAAGTCCGAACACGATTATCGCCGCGGCAAAAACCGGCATTACGAGTTCCAAAACATCACCTTATTCTCTTTGAAAATTTATTGCCCGACAGCGCAATTATCAGCGCGACGGCAAGCGCGCAGCCCGAGCTCAGCCACACTGGTACGATAATTTCAAACGGCGCATTACTTCCGTAGCTTTGGCGCAGAGAGCCGAGCATTGTCGGCAAAAGCTGCATTGAGGCGGTGTTCATCACCACAAAAATCACCATCTCATCGCCGGCGGTATCTCTGCCGCCGTTCTGCTTTTGAAGCTCCGCCATCGCCTTTAGTCCGAGCGGGGTAGCGGTGTTNGCGGTGTTGCCCAGCCCCAGCAGATTTGCCGTGAGGTTCATCGTTATGTACTTAAACGCCTCGCCGTTCCTGTCAAGGCGGGGAAAGAGCGGTCTTAAAATCGGTGAAAAAATTTTGGCGAAAAGCTCGGTAAGTCCGCTTTTTGAAGCGATGCGCATTATCCCCGACCAAAGGCAGATTACGCCTGCGAGAGTGATAATCAACTCCACCGCCGAGGCGGCGCTGTCGATAAACGCGGATGACAATCCTGTGCTATTTCCCAGACAAATTGAGCAAATAATGCTCAATACGACAATAAAACTCCATACTATGTTTAACATAAGCACCTCATTTGTCGAAAAAAGTAAAATGTAGTCAAAAATAATAAAAAAATAAAATCTTTTCGTATATAATTGACAAATATGCAGAAATATGTTATTATAAAAAAAATAATAACTTGCGATATTTCCGTTTTGTCAATCGCAAATATTTAAAATTATTATTTAACGGAAAGGGTGATTGTATGAGTTTTACTTATTACAGAGAAATCGACAGACTTGGACGCGTTGTAGTTCCGATGGACATCAGAAAAAGTCTATCCATCAACGCGGGAGACGTGCTGAAAATCAGCGCTGACGACAGCAAAATCATCCTTCAAAAGGCAGAGGACAAGTGCGTTTTCTGCAACGGCACGGACGATTTGCGCGAATTTGAGGGCAAGTTTGTATGCTCCGAATGTAGGGCAAAGCTGAGCCGTTAATTAATTATATAGAAAAACGGGTAAAAATATGAGGCTTTACATCGCTGATATTAACTGCGTTAAACCCGGTGACATCAATAAGATTTCGCCCGAACGCCGCAAAAAGGCGGAACGCTACCGCTTTGAGGACGACAAAAAGCGCTGTATTCTCGGCGGACTTTTGACGCGCCGTTTTTTGGGCGATACCGGGATTTACCTGAACAAAAGCGGCAAGCCGATGGCTGAAAACGGCGTGTGCTTTAATATTTCGCATAGCGGCGACTATGTTCTGTTCGCCGTGGATGACAAACCAATCGGCTGTGACATCGAAAAGCTGAAGGTCGTTCCGTACGAGAGAATGGGCAAGGTCGTCTTTTGCGAAAACGAGATGGACAAAATAAAAAACTCCC
>ONPH01000009.1:0-2712 GCA_900319655.1 uncultured Eubacteriales bacterium | reverse complement strand
CCTGCTAAAGTGCATGGGCGAGGGCTTTCACCGCCCGGCAAAGAGCGTTGATGTGAGCGGTGAGGAATTTTCCGAAAACGGTGTGACCTACAGGCTGAAAACCTATGTTTTTGCTGACTATGTAATCTCGGTATGCACCGAAGGAGAGGACTTTGCCGAGGAAATTGAATTTATTGAACCGTAAATTAATGCCCCGAGTTTTCGGGCATTGTTTTATTGATTTGCAACCACGGCGAAAAACACCAATTCGCCGTCGCTGTCGTTTATCATACTGTGAGTATGCCCCTTCGGGCAGTAGTGGCACATTCCGGCTTCGACAGGCTGCTTTTCGCCGTCGTAGAGCATATATCCCCTGCCGCTGAGGAAGTAGATTATCTCGCTGTTAACATCGTGCGTATGCTCACCGATTGTCGCACCGGGCACAAGCGTGCCGTGGAGAATACGGTTAACGCCGTCAAAGTGCATTTTCGCGATAAGGTACTTCTCTCCTCCCTTAAAGTTCGGGAGAATTTCGGGCTTTTCGTTTTTCAAATCAAAAATCATCTTCGTCACCTCGCTGTACTTCACGTTTATTTTACCATATTCGACATCATCTTTCAAACAAAAATTGTAACTGCCTCTAAATCGAAAAAAACTCGGATTATCCACTTGTTTTTTCAGTATTTATCTATTATAATAAGGAACAGAGTTTAATACAACTTATCAAGAGCGGCTGAGGGACAGGCCCTTTGAAGCCCGGCAACCTGCATTATGCAAGGTGCTAAATCCTGCGGTAATTTACCGGAAGATGAGTATTTTGACGCGCCTTTCGGTTGAGGGCGCTTTTTATTTTGTATTTATGGAGTGATTTTTATGGCAAGAAGATTATTTACATCGGAGTCTGTAACCGAAGGACATCCCGACAAGGTTTGCGACTGCGTTTCAGACGCGGTGCTCGACAGCATTTTGGCACAGGACAAGAACGCTCACGTTGCGTGCGAGACCGCCGCGACAACCGGGCTGGTTCATATTATGGGTGAAATTTCCGCCAACGCCGACGTTGACATCGAGGCGGTTGCGAGAAAGGTTATCAAAGATATTGGCTACGACAATCCCGAGGTGGGCTTTGACGGCAACACCTGCAAGGTTATTGTGTCGCTCGACAAGCAGTCGCCCGACATTGCGATGGGCGTTAACGAGAGCTTTGAGCACAAGGACGGCGAGACCGACGAGGACAACCTTATCGGCGCAGGCGACCAGGGTATGATGTTCGGCTTTGCAACCGACGAAACTCCCGAGCTTATGCCGCTTCCGATTTCACTTGCACACAAGCTTTCAAAAAGACTTACCGAGGTCAGGAAAAACGGCACTCTTACCTATCTCCGTCCCGACGGAAAAACCCAGGTTACCGTTGAATACGACGGCGACAAGGCGGTCAGGATTGACACCGTTGTTGTGTCCACTCAGCACGACGAGGACGTTACACTTGAGCAAATCAGGGCTGACATTATCGAAAACGTAATAAAGCCCGTTATCCCCGAAAATCTGCTTGACGATAATACAAAGATTTTTGTTAACCCCACAGGCAGGTTCGTTATCGGCGGCCCTGTCGGTGACGCGGGACTTACCGGCAGAAAGATTATCGTAGACACCTACGGAGGCTACGCGCGTCACGGCGGCGGAGCGTTCAGCGGTAAGGATCCGACAAAGGTTGACCGCAGCGCGGCTTACTACGCGAGATATATCGCGAAAAACATCGTTGCCGCAGGGCTTGCGAAAAAGGCTGAGGTTCAGCTTGCCTACGCCATCGGCGTTGCAAAGCCCGTGTCGATTATGGTTGACAGCTTCGGCACTTCAAAATACACCGACGAACAGCTTGAAAAGGCGGTTGAAAAGGTGTTTGACTGCCGCCCGAATTCAATCATCAGACAGCTTAAGCTGACCGAGACAAAGTACCTGCCCGTCGCGGCTTACGGTCATATCGGCCGAGAGGACTTAAACGTCCGCTGGGAGGACACCGATAAGACCGAGGAGCTGCTCAGAGCAATCAAATAAATTAATTTTTAAAACTATACAGGGTTTGGAAATCACAAAATTCCAAACCCTGTTCTTCATTTAGGAAGCCGAAATATTACTCGTCTGCTCCGCGCCGAGCCCGAATGAGATTGAAATCGCGTTGTCCACGGCGTTCATCGCGCTTTGGTCAATCGCGCCCATCTTCTCCTTTAATCTTCGCTTGTCGATTGTCCGCACCTGCTCGAGCAGCACCACGCTGTCCCTCGCAAGTCCGGAAGTTCCGCTGTTAATCGGTATATGAGTGGGCAGATTTGCCTTTGACTGGCGGCTGGTAATCGCCGCCGCAATCACGGTTGGGCTGAAGCGGTTGCCGACGTTGTTTTGCACGATAAGTACAGGACGGATTCCTCCCTGCTCCGAGCCCACCACCGGACTTAAATCTGCGTAGTAAATGTCACCACGGCGTATATTCAATGCTTTTCACGCTCCAAAAATTATTCTACTTATATTTTTGACCTTCCGCCAAAATATATTCAGCTTTATACATAATATTTTCGGGCGCGAAATTTGTTACTTAGCCGTTCTTTGTAATCTCTGTGAATTCTATTTCAAGCTCGTTTTCCGCGGTGATTTTGGTGATTAAGCCGTTTTCGTCGAGGAAAACCTCATAATTAACGCCGTCCTTTTCGAGCGCGTATTTGCCGTTTTGCGGAGCAT
>ONPH01000153.1 GCA_900319655.1 uncultured Eubacteriales bacterium | reverse complement strand
CGGGCTGGAGAGGAACTGTCGGCAGAATCGGCGGGAAGGTCATTGATAAAATGCGCTCTGAGTTCGGCTGTAACCCGAAGGATATCGTCTGCGCCGTAGGCCCCGCTATTTCAAAATGCTGTTACGAGGTCGATAAAGCCTGCGCCGACGAGTTTTATAATCTCAAGGATTTGGACAATACCAAATTTATATTTCCAAAAGAGAATAATAAGTATATGATAGATTTACTCGAAACTAATAAGCAGATTCTCCAAAGCGCTGGTGTGCCGAGTGAGAATATAACAGTCAGCGACCTCTGCACAAAATGTAACAGCGAGCTTTTATGGTCACACCGCGCGACAAACGGAAACCGCGGTACAATGAGCGCTGTACTGACAATAACGGAAAAATAAAAATTAAGGAATAGATATGAAAAAAGCAAGTTTAAAATTTACAGCGGTATTTTTAATATTGTTGTATACAATCAGTGTTTTTACAATTTCGGTATCAACGGCGGTATCGTATACCAACTCGAAGGGTACGGCAACCGTTGTATGCGGAAAGTACAAGAAAAAATTCAAAGCGAAAAAGTTCGGGCATAATTTCTCCAAAGCCCTGAACGAAGCGCTCAACACGGCGCGTAAAAAAGCGAAAGCCGATAAACCCGCCGTTGTTACGGTATCAAAGGGAAATTACAAGCTCGACCGCACGCTGAAAATCTACAGCAACACGACGCTTAACGCCAAGGGCTCGACCTTTAAGTACTACGGAAATCTGCTTCGTAACGGCTACAACGGCAAAGCGTCGAGAGCCTCTGGTTATAACGGAGCTTCCAATATCACAATTGACGGCGGTATCTGGGACGCCGCCGTACCGTACTCACAGGCGGGAACGGCTAACTGGCGTATTCAACATTCGACGCTCCGATTCGGACATTGTAAAAACATAACAATTCAGAATTGTGAATTCAGAAATAACTATAACTGCCACGATATCGAGTTCGGCGGGGTAAACAACGGCAAAATCACAAATTGTAAGTTCTACAACGATAAACCCGTTAATACCTTCAAAAACGACGGCGGACGAGAGTCGATTCAGCTCGATGTCAACACCTCGGCCGCGATGCCCGAGTTCGGCAACTTCGATAACACGCCCACAAAGAACATAACCCTCAGCTATTGTGATTTCAAGAATAAGTTCAGAGCGATAGGAAGCCACCACGCCGTTTTAGGCAATCCCTTCGACAATATCAAGGTTCACCATAATAATTTCAGGGATATCGGCGGTATTACCGTATATTCCGTATATTGGACAAACTCAAAAATCTACAGCAATAATATGGAATATGTAGGCTTAGGGGTAGATATGCGCAATATGACTACGGGCACAGGCTATAACTTTAATAATACTCAAAACCTAACCGCCAAGCAGTGCAACAACGTAGTCGCAAATTCCCGCAATTATATCTACGATAATACAATTACGATACGAAAGAAAAACAACACCTATACCAGAGCCTGCGGGATCCGCGTTATGGGTGATTATTACAATAAACGCGACAAGGTCACAGGCGTAAAAGCGGGACAATACAATATTTATAATATTAACGTCGGTGTTAACGCCGTCGGTACTCCGATGCCGAACATAATAAAAGGCAACGTCGCTGTCGGTATTCAGCTTAATTACGCCGTTGACTCAGTCGTAAGCAATAACGAAATCAACGCGGGCGGCTCTGTTTCCGAAACCTCCAACGGTATCGAGATAAAGGGCAGTGAAAACGTAACCGTAAGCAATAACACCGTTAAAAAGGGTTACAAAGAAAAAGCCAGGGCTGTTTTCCTGACTACGACCGAGGCGGGCTTCGGCAACAAGAATATTACTGTCAGCGACAATAAGGTTTCCGATTTTTCGAGCTCGGGAATTTATGTCGACTCTGCTAATAATTCTTTAATCGAAAATAACAATGTCAGCAAAACGAGCGATATGGGCGTTTCCGTTAAGGAAAGCGTCAACACGAAAGTTGAAAGCAATACCATAAAAAATATAAAAACCTCCTCGGTATGCGTTTATTCCGACAGCAAAGCAACGGAAATAACAGGAAACGAGATTTCCTCCTCCGAGAAAACAGCGCTGAGGATTCGGGAATCCACCGACACGAAGATAAAGGGAAACAGCGTAACCGATTGCGGCGAATACGGCTGTCTTATTCGTGAATGCTCCAATACCGAGTTCGACGGCAACACGCTCAGCAACACAGCGTCATACGGCGTTCGCGTGAATTACGGCTCTAACGATACTAAACTTTATAATAACACTATCTACTCTCCGAAAGCCGAATGTGTATATTTAAACAGCTCGAACGACGCTACTCCCGAGGTTGAGAAGAAGCTGGAGGTTTCCAACAACTACCTCGACACCTCAGAAAAAACAGCGGCTGTAGCTGTTTCCAAGGGCAACGTAGCCGCGCGGATTTATTCCAACTTCCGCAACGACGGCAAGGATATTTACTATTCGTTCAAAGGCGATGACGACGACAAATACAGAAAGGTTTACGTGCCGCTTTCGGTAGACGATTTATCCGTTGAGCGCTTCGACGAGTACAATCTTCTGAATTGGAACTCCTCGGAGAATAATATTTCCTACCGAGTTTACCGCGAGGACGAAACAGGCAGCAGCCTTATTTCCGATACTTCCGAAAAATACTGTATGGACAACGCTATCTATAAGGATCAGCCGACTACCGATTTCAGCGATGTTCTGCTCAGAAAAGAAACCAATAATCCTAAAATTAAAATATTATCCTATTCAGTTTCACCGTATAAAACGTTCTCGGATATAAAATATCTGGGTGAGCCGATTTCGGTCGATTTTGAGCAGGAATAAACAGCAATAATAAAAGAAAGGGCTGTCGCGTTGCGATAGCCCTTTATCTGTTGAATTTCACATTTTCAATTTTAAATTCCCTGCCGTTGAGGTAATTGAGCTTGCCCGCGTCCGATTTAAAGTTGAACGCCAGTTTGTAGGCGTAAAGCGCCTGATACTTGCCCGAGTTTATGAAATTCTTTTTACCCTTGCCGTATTTACTGTCGCCGACAAGCGGGTTGCCGATATACGCCATATGCGCTCTTATCTGGTGAGTTCTGCCTGTGTGCAGATGAATCTCCGCCAGCGAGGTTCTGCCGTCTGACTCAAGAATTTTATACTCGGT
>ONPH01000028.1 GCA_900319655.1 uncultured Eubacteriales bacterium | reverse complement strand
GATTACCAAATCCGCCGAAGATACCTCGGCCTCTGCCAAGGTCTCGTAAATTGCGCCGTTGCCCTCGATTCCCATTGCGTCAATGGAATCCGCAAGCCTTCTTACGGCAAATTTGTTAGTATCGACCACTCTGATTTGGTGTCCCTCGGAATTAAGCTCGGTAGCGATGGATGTGCCGACTTTTCCGCAACCGACAATAATTATCTTCATACTAAACCCTCTTATATTTACGGATTAAACATAGTTTCCATTTTAACGTAACGTCATAATACACCTTTTGTCACTAAAAATCAATAAATAACGAAATTTTTTTGATAAAAACCACCTTTTGTACTTTCATAAAGCAAAATAATATGGTAGAATAAAATTGAAAATGGAAAATTGAGAATGGAAAATTTCGGTCGAGTGGACAGGTCGGCTTTCCCGAAACGTTTTGTGCCCGAATGAATTAATATGGATCGAAATTAACTTTTCCTAAAGCTCTGCAATATTATAAATTGGAGCGAAGCGACCATTCACTAAACTCTAAACTCTAAAACAAAAGGAGTTGTTTTTATGAAACGCATGGACTACATAAACTGGGATGAATATTTTATGGGCGTGGCGCTGCTCGCCGCAAAGCGCAGTAAGGATCCCAACACTCAGGTCGGCGCTTGCATTGTCGACGGCAACAATATTATTCTTTCGACAGGCTACAACGGCTTTCCGTACGGCTGTTCCGACGATGTTTTTTCGTGGGAGCGCGAGGGCGACGACACCAAGTACAATTACGTTGTTCACGCCGAGCTAAACGCGATTTTGAACGCGAGAGGGAAAAACCTTAAAGGCGCAAAGCTGTATGTTGATTTGTTCCCCTGCAACGAGTGCGCCAAGGCGATTATCCAGTCGGGAATTGCTGAGATTGTTTACCTTTACGACAAGTACGCCGACACTCCTGCAACTGTCGCCTCAAAGAAAATGCTGCAGTCGGCAGGCGTTAAGCTGACGGTTTTCAAGACCGATAAAAAAGAAATTACGCTGGACTTTGAAAGATGAGCGAAACGGACAATAGATTAAAACGGCAGTTTGAGTTCTGCCTTGAAGCGGACAAGGAAAAGCGGATTAAGCGCCGCACACTGCTCAGCGACGGCAAAACCGCGGAAAATGACGCGGAGCACGCATGGCACGCCGCGCTCATGTGCGTGCTGCTCAGCGAACACGCGAATGAGAAAATCGACGTGCTTAAAACCATAACGATGATTTTAATCCACGACATTGTTGAAATTGACGCAGGCGACACCTACGCCTACGACGACAACGCAAAGCTCAGCCAGCGTGAGCGTGAGTTGAAGGCTGCGGACAGGATTTTTAATATTCTGCCCGATGACCAAGCAAAAAAGTTCAGGGCGCTGTGGGACGAGTTTGAAGCCGGAGAAACTCCCGAATCTAAGTTTGCCCATACGATGGACAATATTCAGCCTGCAATGCTCAATAATTCGACAGGCGGCAAGGTCTGGGCTGAGAATGAAATCAGGCTCAGCCAAATTCTGAAGCGAAACGAAATCACCCCCGAGGGCTCGGAAAAGCTGTGGGATTATTCGCTGAATAATTTTATTATGCCCAATGTTGAGGGCAAAAAAATAATTGATGATAAAGATTAATGTTTGCAATTCAAAACGTGGCGTAATTGGAAACGCTGCCCCCTCCGTCACGGCATAAATGCCGTGCCACCTTTTTCTGGCGAAAACGGCAACCCCTTTGTCACTTCGTGACATTTCCCCTATCAGGGGAATTTCCCGCAAGCGGTGGAGGCTTTAAAAAACAATAACACCCCGACTCATTGCGAATCGGGGTGTTTTTTGTGTAATTAATTATCAACAGACAGCGTTTGTTCAGCGCAAGCTATCCCGAGAAACAGCGGGTTACGGCTGCGCGCCGAGCCGAAGTACGCGAACTGCCTGCCGGGGCAACCCGGCATTATTCGTACTCGCAAACGCTTGCCCATGAGAGCAGGAGCTCTCTTTCCTCGGGCTTGCCCTTTACGGACTGTGAAGCCGCTACAATCGGCATCCAGCGGTCTACGTACTGGCGCGCTGTGTCGGTCTTTTCACAGAAGAGCTTTAGGTACTTTTCGCCGAGCTCCCTTTTGTCCTTCAGAACAAAGGTGAGGTAGGTTCTCGCGGCGTCGGCAGCGCCGTTGCCCTGGGTAGCGTGCGACCAGTCGAGGATGTACGGTGTGCCGTCCTCCGCGATGATGATGTTGGACGGAGTAAAGTCGCCGTGACAAACCTTGTTGTGATCCTTCATCGAAGCGAGTCTTGTGTGAAGCTCGTAACGCGTGGTAGCGTCAAGGTCGGTCTGGCTGATTTTATCCTGCATTTTGTCCTTAATTCTCTTGAGGAGCGGACATTTTTTGCCGAGGATTTCAACCTGAATGTCAACGAACTGATTGAGGTACTCGTCAATCTTATCGGGGTTTTCATTCATAAGCTGTTCAAGGGTTTTGCCCTCGATGTAGTCTGAAACGATAGCCCACTTGCCGTCGATTTTCTTAACCTCCTCAATCTTCGGGATGTTAAGGCCGGTTTCTTCAACTCTCGCCTGGTTGAGCGCCTCGTTGAGAATGTCGGACTTGGGGAAGGACTCGTCAAAAACCTTAACCGCGAGGTTGCCGTCCCTGTAAATTACTTTATTTTTTCTCTCCGCGAGAACATTGTCAAATTTCATTTTAAAACCCCCTTATTATCAAACGGCGTCTTTGTTGTTGCCGTAGTAAGCGTTGAGGTACATCTGCTTGATTTCGCTCATAAGCGGATATCTCGGGTTAGCGCCTGTGCACTGGTCGTCAAACGCCTGCTCGGTCATATCGTCGAGAGTTTTGAGGAAGTATTCCTCGTCAACGCCGTAGTCTGCGATTGTCTCCTTAATTCCAACCCTTGCCTTGAGCTCGTTGATACCCTTGATGAGGTTCTCTACGCTTTCCTTGTCGTTCTTGCCGGCAAAGCCGAGGAACTGAGCGACCTCGGCGTAACGCGCGAGGGTGTGGGGATGGTCGTACTGTGAGAATGTGCCCATCTTGGTGGGAACCTCGGACGAGTTGAAGCGGATAACCTGCTCGAGCATAAGAGCGTTCGCAATGCCGTGGGCGATGTGATGGAACGCGCCGAGCTTGTGAGCCATTGAGTGGCATACGCCGAGGAAGGCGTTGGCAAATGCCATACCTGCCATTGTTGCGGCATGAGCAACCTTTTCACGCGCGAAGGGCTCGTTTTGACCGTTGTCGTAGCATGCAGGCAGGTACTCAAAGATAACCTTTAACGCCTTGAGAGCAAGACCGTCGGTGAAGTCGGTAGCCATTACCGAAGCGTAAGCCTCGAGCGCATGTGATACCGCGTCGATACCCGAAGCGGCGGTAAGTCCCTTGGGACCGCTCATCATATTATCGGCGTCAACGATAGCCATATTCGGCATAAGCTCGTAATCCGCGAGCGGATACTTGATGCCTGTATCCTGGTCGGTGATAACCGCGAAGGGAGTAACCTCCGAGCCTGTGCCTGAGGATGTCGGGATAGCTACGAAATAAGCCTTTTCGCCCATCTTGGGGAAGGTGTAAATTCTCTTGCGGATATCTACAAAGCGCATTGCCATGTCTATGAAGTCCGCCTCGGGATGCTCGTAGAGTACCCACATAATCTTTGCGGCGTCCATTGCCGAACCGCCGCCGAGCGCGATGATAACGTCGGGCTCAAACTTTGTCATAGCCTCGGCGCCGCTCTGTGCTGATTTGAGCGACGGGTCGGGCTCAACGTCAGAAAATACCGTGTAAGTAATGCCCATTTCGTCGAGCTTGTCGGTGATGGGCTTGGTGTAGCCGTTTTTATAAAGGAAGCTGTCGGTTACGACGAAGGCGCGTTTTTTGCCCATAACGTCACCGAGCTCCTGAAGGGCAACCGGCATACAGCCCTTTTTGATATATACCTTTTCGGGCGCTCTGAACCAAAGCATATTCTCTCTCCTCTCGGCAACGGTCTTGATGTTCAACAGGTGCTTAACTCCCACGTTCTCGCTTACCGAGTTGCCGCCCCAAGAGCCGCAGCCCAGTGTGAGCGACGGAAGAAGTCTGAAGTTGTAAAGGTCGCCGATTCCGCCCTGTGATGACGGAGTGTTTACGAGAATACGGCAGGTTTTCATACGCGCCGCGAATTTGTCAATCTTTTCTCTCTCGTTAACCGCGTCTATATAGAGCGACGAGGTGTGGCCGTAGCCGCCGTCCGCGATAAGCTGTTCAGCCTTCTCAATAGCCTCGTCAAAATCCTTTGCCCTGTACATAGCGAGTACGGGCGAGAGCTTTTCGTGAGCGAATTCCTCGCTGATATCGACAGATTCAACCTCACCGATGAGGATTTTTGTGTTTTCGGGAACCTCAACGCCTGCGAGAGCCGCGATTCTAACAGGCTTCTGACCTACTATTCTCGCGTTGAGAGCGCCGTTGATGATGATGGTCTTTCTGACCTTTTCGGTCTCCTCGGGGTTGAGGAAGTAACAGCCTCTCGCCTTGAACTCCTTTTTAACCTTGGCGTAGACCTTTCTTGTCGCGATAACGCTCTGCTCGGAAGCGCAGATCATACCGTTGTCGAAGGTCTTGGAGTGGATAATCGAGTTAACCGCGAGCAGGATGTCCGCAGAGTCGTCGATAATTGCCGGGGTATTTCCGGCGCCTACGCCGAGAGCAGGCTTGCCGCTTGAATAAGCCGCCTTTACCATGCCCGGGCCGCCTGTCGCGAGGATAATGTCAGCCTCCTGCATGAGCATATTTGTGAGCTCGAGCGACGGAACGTCAATCCAGCTGATGATGTCCTCGGGAGCGCCTGCCGCTACAGCCGCATCAAGAACGATTTTAGCCGCCTCGATTGTGCTCTTTTTAGCACGGGGATGGGGGCTGATGATGATACCGTTTCTGGTCTTTAAGCTGATTAAGGTTTTAAAAATCGCGGTTGAGGTTGGGTTGGTTGTGGGGATAACCGCGGCGATAACGCCGATAGGCTCGGCAATCTTCATTGTGCCGTAAACCCTGTCCTCCTCAATTACTCCGCAGGTTTTGGTGTTTCTGTAGGTATTGTAGATATACTCCGAGGCGAAGTGGTTTTTGATTACCTTGTCCTCGACAACGCCCATGCCGGTTTCCTCAACCGCCATCTTGGCAAGCGGAATTCTTGCCTGATTGGCTGCTGTTGCCGCGGCGAGGAAAATTTTGTCTACCTGCTCCTGAGTATACAGCGCGAACCTCTTTTGAGCCTCTCTAACGCGGCTAAGCGCCTTTTCAAAGCTCCTTGCGCTCTGTACGACAGGGTACTTTTTGTCGCTCATAAAAATCTCCCTTTCTTGATTTGTGCTGACAATAATAAAGCAAAATCGCCGGACAGCTCGGTAATAAAGGCTGTCCGGTGATTATTTACTAAGCTGTGTTAAATTTACTTATCTTTTGAGTTCCTCAGCCTTGATGCTGTACTTCTGAGCGTAGCTGAGAGCATATGAACCGCTGTAAGCCTTGATTACCATATCCTGGGGGCACTCCTTGAAGCAGTCCTTGGGGATTTTGGTGATGGTTACGGGGATTGTTACCTCTTTAAGAGAAGCGCACTGGAAGAAGCAGAACTGGGGAAGCTCTGAGAGTGTGTTGCTCTCGGGGATTGTAACTTTTGTAAGGCCTGTTGCACAGAATGCGTATGAGCCGATCTCTTTAAGAGTCGCGGGAAGCTCAATGCTCTGCAGAGCCTGGCAGTTAAAGAAAGCGTTGATGCCGAGAACCTTGAGGTTCTTGGAGAGCGTTGCGCTCTTTAACTTTTTGTTGCCCGAGAAAGCATAGTCCTGAATTTCGGTTACTGAGTCGGGAATTACAACCTCTTCAACGTCTCTTGCGTTGAATACGCTGTGGCCGATGATTGAAATCTTATAGCCCTGGAACTCGGCAGGAATTTCAACCTTGCCGCCCTTGCCGTAATATCTTGTGAGCATAAGCTCCTTGGAGTTGATGATATAATAACCGAAGGTGTCGTCCTTGAGGTCGGGTTCGGTTGTGGGAACAACGTAGCCGGGGCCGCTGCTCTTGCTGGTCTGGTTGCTTGACTTGTCCTTATTGCAGCCGCATCCACCAAATGTGATTGCCGCTGTAACGCACATTAAGCACGCGAGAAGCGCACATATAATTTTCTTCATTTTAAGCATCCTTCCTTTTCCTTTTTACTAAATCAAATCGATTATACATGTTGATTACTCCTATTCTAACATTTTAACGGAATAATTGCAATGAGTTTTTATAATTTTCTGTATTATTATTTATGTACGCGCGTGCGCGTATACATTATATATAGGATTTTTCCGTGAACTTCGGTGGATTTTTGCGGAAAAATTTATTTTTCGTTTCCTGAAAATTACAATTTTACAGGAAAAATATTACAATTTGCCGAATTCTGTAACCAATTCATTCAAAATAGTTCGATTACGGAAATAAATGTTGGTCAACGTGCCTGAAATTCCCTCAAAATGAAAAAACAAGGGTTCAAAGGGTTGATTTTTTGAAACAAAGGTGATATAATTATTACAAATTTGTTAACAAGTGGTTCGCGGGCTGTAACTTTTAGCCGCGTTCCGTACAATATGCTTGTTACTTTTGGAGGTAATAAAAATGCACAGGTTAAAGAAACTGGTTGCTGTCACCTTATGTATTCTTGTAATTACGAGCGTATGCGTATTCGGCAGCAGCGTAACCGCGGGAGCGAGCGGCACAGGCGCAGGTCTTGCCGAGTATGCGCTAAACGCGTACAACGAAGGCTGGGCATATTCATGGGGCGGTACTTCCCCCGGAGCGGTTGACTGCTCGGGACTTATCTACTCATATTGCGGCGGCGAGCGTATCGCCATGATTGAAACCTGCACAGAGCAGGGTTCGGTTGACGCAGGTATCCCCAGAATCCACGGTCTCGGTCTTTGGAGACCCGGTCACGTAGGCGTTTACATTGAGAACAATATGGAAGTTGACGCCAGAGGCGATGAGTGGGGCGTATGCTACGACGAAATCGGCGGCTGGAACTCTTGGACATATTGGTTCAAGCTTGCGGCGGTTAGCTATCCTACATACGGTTGGGAGAAGTTCAACGGTAACTACTACTACTATGAGGACGGCCAGTATATTGTAAACACATCAAGAACAATCGACGGTACTACATACTACTTCGATTCTAACGGACATTCGAGCACAACTCCTGCAAATATGGACTCCACAGCTTCGGATACTCCGTCATCTGATTCTTCATCATCAAAGTCCGAGACTCCCTCAACCTGGAGCAACGGATCTTCCGGTGAAGAGGTAGAGAAGATTCAGTCACGTCTTAAGGAGCTCGGCTTCTACGACGGTCCTATCGACGGCGAGTTCGGTAACGCTACCGAGCAGGCTTACCGTGCCTTTCAGGAGGCGGCAGGCGTAACCGTTGACGGTATTGCCGGCACAGACAGAGACGTTCTTTATTCGGACGACGCTCCCCACGCCAAGAAGGCTGAGGAAGCTACTCAGGCAACCGAGGAGGCTACACAGCCCACCGAGCCTGAAGAAAAAGCTCCTGTAATCATCGCTCAGAACGGTGATTTCAGCGAGGAAGTTATCAACATTCAGCAGAAGCTGCTTGACCTCGGATACTTCGGAATGCAGCCCACAGGCTTCTACGGAGATATCACAGAGGAAGCAATCAAGGCATTCCAGACACAGAACGGTCTTGAGGCTACAGGTATTCTCGACGACGCTACATACGCTCTGCTCTTCAGCGACAAGGCTGCGGCTAACCCCACACCCGTTGTTAATGTTGACGAGCAGCAGGAGGTTGCGGTAAGCGCAGGCTCAGGCCCGAACCAGATTACATCAGGTTCGCTCACACCCACAAGCCTTATTGTTTCTAACGAGACAAACCAGACCTACGCTAACACAGCTTCTAACGTTGCCGAAAAGACTAACAAGGTAACTGAGCAGGCTCTTGCAAGCTCGGCATCTGTTATCCCCTCTTTTGCAGCTCAGGTTAAGAGAACAGCCAACATCTGGATTTGGTTTGTGCTCGTAGCGGTTATCCTCGGCGCGGTAGCATTCTTCATGCTCAAGCGCGACAAAAAGCAGACTCGCTATCAGAAGTACGTAGCCAAGAAGAAAAAGACTTCCATGAGGGCTCAGCTTAACACAAAGTGGTAAGCCGGATTGCCCCGGCAGGCAAATCCGCCTATAAATAAATGGTTCTGATTTTTAGTTCCATTAACGGCGGGTCAAAGGTTGCCAAATAGATAAAGCTAATAATTACAGGGTTCGGAATTTTTCCGAGCCCTGTTTTTTTCAGGCGGATAAATTGTCCGCACCTTCTTTCCTTGTGAATTGTAGGGGCGGACTAAAATGTCCGCCCGTGGGCAACCGCAAGGGTTGCCCCTACAATAATCTACATAAGCCACAGCTTAACATACGCGAGGATTGGCGAGGATACGGGCAGAACCTTTATGCCGAGCTCGCTGTACCTCTGCTTGCTCTCGTAGTTAAAGCCGTCCTGCGAGCCCGTGAGATAGACGGGGATTTTTTTATTTTCGGCTTCGCGGCAGAAGTTTTCAAGCTCTTTTCCGTCGGTGCGGATTGTGCCGGAGTGGTAGCTGTCGAGCAGGACAGCCTTGCAATCGTCCGTCAGCGGCGGATATTTCATTCCCGGGTAGGGGCGGATATACAGCACGGTTTTATTGAGCGGCTTATCGGGCATTACCGCGAACTCGTCCGCGGACTCGGAGTATGCAGGATTTTTGACGAACACGCCGTTTTTTACATAGCCGTAGGGCTGATTTTTCAGGCTGAACAAATCGTCCGAGTACGGCAGGTGCGGCAGCGCGCGGCCTGCGCGGTGAATGTTCGCGCAAAGATCGCCGTCGTTTTTGTAGGCGATGAACACTTCCCTGCCCTGCCCCGACTTGATGAAGCTTACGGCGGCGCAGAAGTTTTCAAAACCGTTTGAGCGGCGGTGATTAAGCGGATAATTTGCCGAGACGAGCACGACGGGCGTTTCGCAAAGACCGAGTTTGAGCGACAAAAACGCGCCTGTATACTGCAAAGTGTCAGTGCCGTGGCAGACGATTACGCCGTCATATTTTGAAAGGTCGTGCGCTGAAACGCAGCTCCATAGAGTATTAAGATTTTCGGCGCAGAGGTTTTCACTCAGAATACTGTACGGCATTTCGGCGGTAAAATCCACCGTGCCGTCGGTTTCCCTGTACATATCGAGCAGCAAAAAGCCGTTGTCTTTATCGGGTGAAAGCACGCCGCCTTTGCTTGAACACGCGATTGTGCCGCCTGTGAACAGCGTTAAAATTTTCATATAAACACCTTTAACATAAAAATATTATAGCCCGGGTTTTGAAAAATAAACAAAAGTTGAGAGTCAGGTTACATTAAACTCTAAACTCTCAACTCTAAACTCTAAAATCAAACTCTTAACTCTCGTTAAGGTCATTCATTACCATTCCGGTAATCATTTTGGGATAGAAATAGGTCGACTTCTGCGGCATTTTTTCGCCTGCGGCGGCAACGTCGCGGATTTCGGTTACTCTGGTCGGGTTGAGGATAAACGAGCACTGAAACTCGCCCTTATCGACCTTCATAATCGCCTCTTCAAAGAACTTGGTGTAGGTCAGGTTTATCTGATTCGCCATGTTCTCCTTGTCGATACCCATTGTTTTTTCGAGGATTAGCGAGTGGAGCACGCTTACGTCGAGCTGCTGCGAAGCCTCGCTCAAATCCGGCAGAACGTCCGCCATAACCTCGATATCCTTGAGCACGAGCAGATACCACTCGCCCTTGCCGCAGTAAAAGCCGAACGCCTTTTTGCCCTGCTTATATTGCTTTGCGAGCTCGGAATTGATATTGCCGACGCTGGTGAATTTTTTGATGTCAAAATACTCCTCGCAGCCCTTTAGAACCTCGTCCTTGTCGAAGCTTTCAAGGTCGCGCACCATGCGGTGAGTCGGGAAAACAACCAGTCCCGGGTGCTGCATATCCACAAGGTACATCATCTGGTAATCCTGCGGATCGCCCTCTTTTGAAATGCCGTTTTCGCGGCAGTAGTTGCGGTAATTTAGCGCGGTTTCGTAGCGGTGATGACCGTCGGCAATGTAGAGCTTGCGGTCGGCAAAGTCGTTAACGAGCTTTTCGATTTCGGTGATTATCCACAGCTTGTGGGTTACGTGGTCGCTATCGGTAAATTTTTGGTCGGGCTTGCGGTCGGACAGGCGGTCGATTGTCTTGAGAGTGGTGTGCTCCTCGTCCATATAAAGCGCGTAAATCTGGCTGAAATTGCAGTTTGTTGCCTTCATAAGATTGAAGCGGTCTGCCTTTGCCTTTGAGAGCGTGAACTCGTGCGGCAAAATAACGCCCTTTGAAAACTCCTCGACCTTTACGCGGACGATTATTCCCTTTACGCTTGAACGCTTGTTATAGGCGTTGAACTCCTCCTCGTAGATATACACAGCCGGCTTAATCTCGTGAACGAGCACGCCGGTGTTCCTCCACATATCGAGCACCTCGCCTGCGGTTTTGTAGACGTCCCCGCCCTCCTTGGGAAGCTCTAGCCTTATTACGTTGTACTCGTTCTCAGCGATATAGCCGAGGCGCTCCTCCTCGCTGATGATGTCATACGGAGGACAGCAAAGCTCTCCGATTTTACCCGCGAGAAAGGTGTTGTATCTCATACCCTTAAACGGTTTGATTTCTGCCATAAGATTACCCCTTTTTATGCGTTTGACGGCAGTTTTACGCTTTCCTAAGGCTATTGCCGTCAGGCGCTTATTATATTATAGTCCGTTTGCCTCTGCTCCGTGAACAGCCTGCTGATATGTATAGCCCTTGAAAATGAGCTGGTCGACAATTTCTTCCTTGGTCGTGACTCCGCCGTCAATCAGCTTTTTGGCTTCATTTGCCGCCATACCGTTCCAGTCAGCTCCGCAGTTATTTGCGGCATATTTGGCGTCGCCTGTGGAGAAGCCGTCCTGCTGAAGCTTGTCGATAAGCGAGGTGTAGGTGTAGTTGCCTGTGTCAACATATCTTTTTGCCCCATTGTATGTATATTTGATTCTCGCATTCGCTTCCTGCTTTCTGCTCTTCATTTGTACAATCTCATCTATAATCAATGGATTATCTTCAGGCAGATAGTACCGTGTTACTGTATGACCGGAAAAAAACTGCTTATCATACGAATAAATACCGTTTAGACTCATGATTTGTTCATTGCTTATCTTAAACAGGTTATTAAAACTCGCAGCATGGGTCATATTGTTCATATAGCGGTTGGTGCCAAGTTGAGGAGTGGATGGTAAATATACATTAATATAAGGGGTAAGCATTGGGGAGCCTTCACCTTGTTCTTTGATTTCAGATATGATATCGCGTCCTATATCGTTCGATCGTAATGAAGTTAGCATTTGATAATAACTTGAAAAATACATCCCAGTTGCTCCAGCGTCCCATTGATAAAGTGGAAGTCCTCCACCAATTTCGGCGGTACCGACCACTGCTCCCTTGGCGTTATCCTTTAGCTTTAAATTAACAGCGACCTGCCCCCCGGTAGATCCCCCAAAAAGAGATTGTAAGAGTTTTACAGGCTGATGGTTTTCATATACTTCAACAGCCGCCACGTCTTGAGCCCTCACATTATGTGTGGCCAAGCCGTAACGCTCTCCCATTAAATCCATGCCCTCAATATAAAAATAATCTATTTTTTTTCCAT
>ONPH01000008.1:18039-19308 GCA_900319655.1 uncultured Eubacteriales bacterium | reverse complement strand
ACCTTGTGGGGCTTCAGATCGCCGAAGCCGAGCTGTACGGACGCGTAGCCGTCGTTTTCAACGGTTTTCTTGGCGGTGACCACGCAGGGGCCTGCCTCGACGACCGTTACGGGAACAACTCTTCCCTTGTCATCGAAAATCTGTGTCATACCGATTTTCTTGCCGATGATTGCTTTTTGCATGAGATTTATCCTCCTTATAGGTTATTGGTTGGCTTAGCCAACATGACCCTGTCTGCTTGTAGGTTGGTATCTGAAATTTGCTCTGTCACGCTTCGTTGTCCAATTAATTATACGGACCTCAGCGCTTTTTACAGCTTAATCTCAATATCAACGCCGGCAGGGAGCTCTAAGCTCATAAGAGCCTCGACTGTCTTGTTTGACGGTCTTAAAATGTCGATAAGACGCTTGTGAGTCCTGATCTCGAACTGCTCACGGCTGTCCTTGTACTTATGAACAGCACGGAGAATTGTAACGATCTGCTTCTCTGTGGGGAGAGGTACGGGGCCCGAAACCCTTGCGCCTGTGCGCTTAGCTGTTGCCACGATTCTCTCTGCGCTCTGATCAACCAGCTGGTGATCATAGCCCTTTAATCTTATCCTGATTTTTTCCTTGACTGCCATTATCGTCGCCTCCTTAAAAATTTTCCGCGTTAAACGCGCTCTGTAGGCGGGCGTTTCGCTCTCAGTTCGCTCTGAAAGTTTTTGAAACTCTGCCGGGTGTTTCGTCACCCCGCATTAAAAAACCCGTTTAACCATTCAGTTAACCGGGAACGTCCTGAAAGCTTTTGAGCATACTTATGGCATAGCAACCCTTAAATGCCGCAGTTATACTCAGTGTTTCAATTTAATACCGAAAAATCGGTATTTTCGCCCGGTTTAAAATCGGACATACTCCACGGAAAAACCGGCTTAAAAGCCGCAACCTCCCGCTTCATCGCATATCTTGTGCAGTCACACAGATGTATTATAACTTATTAGGGGCTTTTTTTCAAGTTTTTAGGGGATTTTTAAAAATTTTTATATAGAGAAGTTTTACGAACATTTAATATGTTTTTTGTTTAAATTGCTATTTGCCAAATAGGACAGATTAAGTTATAATCATATTTGTAGGGGCGTTCTTAGCACAACGGCAACCCTTTTGTCACTTCGTGACATTTCCCCTGATAGGGGAATCACCCATGTGTCCGCCCGCGGATAACCGCAACGTTTGCCTTGAATCACGGGCGGACACACGGGTCCGCCCCTACAAACAAAAATTAGACGTTTAA
>ONPH01000008.1:0-18000 GCA_900319655.1 uncultured Eubacteriales bacterium | reverse complement strand
GCGAAATAATTTAGCTGTTCCCAAAGGGAACAATTTAGCTTAATCACGGAGTGATTTATTATGATTCATATCTATTACGGCGACGGAAAAGGCAAAACCACCGCGGCGGCAGGGCTTGCTGCACGTGCCGCAGGCAACAATATGCACGTGATGTTCGTGCAGTTTTTAAAGACCGAGGATTCGGGCGAAAGGCTGTCGCTCGAAAGGCTTGAAACCGTAACGCTCACGCCCTGTCCGCGCGAATTGAAGTTTACATTTGATATGGACGAGCACGAAAAGCAGCAGGCGGTCACGATGTTCCGCGGAATTTTTGAGCGGAGCGTGTCGGCGGCGCTGTCACAGCGGTACGATATGATAGTGCTCGACGAGATTTTTGACGCGGTGAACGAGGGTATGCTCAGCGAGAGCGAGGTGTTTGAGTTCATCACGAACGCCCCCGACGGAATTGAAATTGTAATGACAGGCCACAATCCGCCCGAACGGTTCATTGAAGCCGCGGATTACGTGACCGAGTTCAAAAAAGTAAAACACCCCTTCGACCGCGGTATCGGCGGAAGAAAGGGAGTTGAGTTTTAGAGTTTAATGTTTAGAGTTTAGAGTTTAATTATTTATAGGAAAAGTTTATTTGTTGACGTTTGTATGTTTTATTAGGAAACGTTTGTTGATAACTGTAGGGGCGGACCCGTGTGTCCGCCCCTACGATTGTAAAGGACAGGTTGGCGCTATAGGAAATGTCTGCCCCCTCCGTCATTTTGCAAGCAAAATGCCACCTCCCCCGTTCAAAAACGGGGGAGGCTTTTTATCGGGCGGACACATGGGTCCGCCCCTACTATTAAACTCTAAACTCTCAACTCTTAACTCTATTACGCGAGCGCTTCCTTTGCAGCGTCTGCTAGTATATTCAAGCCCTTCATGAGCAGGGTGTCCTCGATTACGAGGGGCGGCATAATTTTGAGCACTGAGCCGTCTCTGCCTGCGCACTCGCAAATCAGCTTGTTCTCGAAGCACTTTTCGATTACAACCTCGGAGAGCTCGGGGTTGATTTTACCGAAGTCGATACCCCAGATAAGTCCCATTCCGCGGAGCTCAAGGCGGCTGTCAATCGGGAGGATTTCCCTTTCAATAAAGCTCTTTACGAGCTCGCCCTTACGGCGTGTTTCCTCCTCGACGTTGTTTTCGAGCAGCCAGTCGAACGAAGCCTTGCCTGCGATGAACGAGAGCTGGTTGCCTCTGAATGTGCCGTTGTGCTCGCCGGGCTTCCAAAGGTCGAGCTCGCCCTTTAGGAGAAGGATCGCGAGCGGCATTCCGAGACCGCCGATTGACTTTGACATTACGACCATATCGGGCTCGATACCTGCGCGCTCGAACGAGAAGAAGCTTCCGCAGCGGCAGCAGCCAACCTGGATATCGTCAACAATCATAAGGATGTCGTTTTTGTCGCAGAAATCGCGAACCTGACGGAGAAATTCGTCGCTGAACGGACGGATACCGCCCTCTGCCTGCAAGGTTTCCATAATAACCGCGGCAGGCTTTTCAACGCCTGAGTGGTCGTCGTCGATAAGCGTCTGCATATACTGAATAACGTCAAGTCCCTCGAACATATAAGGAGCAGGGATGTGGGTAACGTCGTTAAGGCTTGCGCCTGCGCCGCCCCTCGCGTACATTTCGGAAGTGAGCGAAAGTGCGCCCAAGGTCATACCGTGGAAGCAGCCCATAAACGCAAACACGTTGCGTCTGCCCTTGTTCTTTCTGGCAAGCTTGATTGCGGCTTCAACGGCGTTTGTGCCGGTAGGACCGCAGAACTGGATTTTGTAGTTAAAGCCGCGCGGCTCGATAATCTTATGCTCCAAGGTCTCGATGAACTCGCGCTTGGGCACGGTGTACATATCGAGAGCGTGGATAATGCCGTCGGTGGAGAGGTACTCAACCATTTTCTGCTTGATGTACTCGTTGTTGTGGCCGTAGTTAACCGCGCCCGCGCCGCAGAAAAAGTCGATATAGTCTACGCCGTCCTCGTCAGTGATAACAGCGCCCTTGGCGTTGGTGAACACCTTGGGAAAGTGTCTGCAGTATGAACGAACCTCTGACTCGTAATTTTCAAATGTGCTTGTATTCATAAATTTCCCTTCCTGTACTTACAGGCTCATTTTGCCTTTTACCTGTTGTTCTTGTTAGCGAAGTATTTTAAATATCCCGATAAGCCGTTTTTGACAATTTCCTCGATTTGCACGGGGCTGTCGGGGAGCATTACGATCAGCTTATCGCCTGATTGTAACATATATCCGCCGCGTCCGTCAATACCCTTTAGCCTTTTTATCAGCTCAGGCTCGCTGTCGGCGGCGGCGTTTGAGATAATCTTGACCGCGCTGCGGCTGTCGTCAAAGTCGAGACCGCCGATTAAAAACGCGATATCGCTGTCCTTTACCGCTTCAATCAGCCACGCTCCGAGGTCGGCGCTGTTTGTCGCGAAAACCGAGCCCGAATGGTTGAGCTGATTTGCCGAAAGGCATTTTTTGAGCGTGCGCTCGCAGACGGAGGTTTTCTGCGCCGAGTAAAAAACAATTTTATAATCCATAGCGCCCCTCCTAATTCTGACTGTATTCGGGCTTTAACTGCGGCTCAAACTTAGGCGCGATTGTCATATCCGCGACAACGCAGCTAAAGTCGAGCCCCCAGCCCTTAAAGACGTAGTTGTAATAGGTGTCGCTCGGCTTTACGGGATTTGCAGGAGCTGTTGCCGGCTGACCGTCAAGCACCTGCTGGGTGGAGATTTCCGAGCCGTCGTAGTTTATAAACTTGACGGTGTGGTATACCACCAAATCCGTCGTGGGCGGCTCGTCCTTATCGTCATCGTCGTCATCGTCCGACTTTTCGGTGGTCGGCGCGGCGGTGGTCGCACCGCTTGCGGAAACCTTTTGCTCCTTAAAATCGTAGGTTCCGTCGTACCAGTTGATTTTTTTGCCCTCATAGGCTGTGCAGAAGTCCGTAACCTCGGGACGTTCTCCGCCTCGTGAGTTGTAGTAAACCTCAGGCCATACGGCGTTGTCGTTCTCGCTCGCCTTGCTCACGTCAACCTTGTCGCTCTCGCCTATTCTCACGCGCCTTGCAACGACAACGGTACGGAAGTTTGTGTACTCGTAGGAGCAGGTCGACAGCGTAATAAGCTCGTCGTCCTCGTTGACGTTGACGGGACAGTTGATAAGCGAACGGACGCGGACGTTGTAGACGTAGTTCATAAAGTCCTTCTCGTTTTGGAAGTTGCCTATCATATAGTTGAAGAACTTGCCCTGGCTGGACAGGGTGTTGGTCTTGAAAATCGAGATAATCTTGTACGTTCCGTTAGCCTGGGGAGTGTCAAAGCGGATTGTGGGCTGTTCCTTGTAGAAGTCGAGGTTGCCCGAGGTTCCGCCGTAGTTCATCAACTCTCCGAACATTGAACCGTCGTTCATATGGTGGCCGTGCATAATGACGTTCTTGCTCTGTGTTCCCTGGGTACAGCGGTAGTCGAGGAAGATTGAGCCGTAGGAGTCGTAATCGCCTTTGTAGTTGTGGTTGAGGTAGTACTGACCGGACATATCGTCGTCCTTGTGCCAAAGCACGGGATAGTCGATTTGCGTATCGTTGATCTGTATCCAGCCGACAATCTCGTCGTTAATATCCTTGAGCTCGTCCCAGTTGATACCCTTTTCGGTATCGGGAGCGTGGGGATCGTCCTTTCGGTCGCCGTGGGCGATTGTCTGAATTTCGCCGTTGAGCTGGGCGTTGCGCACGCTGAGGAAAACCATATTGTAGAACAGCAGTCCCAGTGCGGCTATGAACACCAAAAACGCGGCGATTACAAGGAGCTTTCTGCCGATTTCCTTTTTGGAGTCGCCCTTTTTGGGGATGTACTTGCTTACAAAGTCGGTTCTCGGCGGAACATACTTTTCTACCGAAAAGCCGTCGGGGTAATCGTTGGCGGAATTTTCAAAAACCTCGGTCGTTCTGACCGCCGCCAGCGCCGCGATTTGCGCGAAGTCCTCGCCTGCAAGCTCCGCCTGCGGAACCGCCGCAACGCGGATTCCCTTGTAGATAAAGCAATAGCCCTTGAAGCCGTTGCCGAAATCTCCGAGCGAGAAAACCTTTGCCTTTTTGCGCGTGAGCAGGTATTCCTCCTCCATCGCCTTAAGCTCTTCCTCGGTTTTGCCCTCAGCCTTAGCCTGCTTGAACGCCTTGTCGCGCTCCTTCCAGTAATTTTTCGGAACGGAGTCGGAAGCCGAGCGCTCGGCGGCGACGACCGTCTCTACAAAATACTTTTTGAAGGAATCGCTGTTCTTTGTGCGCAGTGCGTTGGCGATAATCACAACGTCGGGCTTGTCGTCGGCACGTGCCAGACTGTTGAGCGCCGAGTTGATGACAATCGGGTTCATCAGGGCTTTGGTGACGGACTTGAGCGAATAGCCGTATTTGTCAAGCTTTTCTCTCAGTTCGTTTTCGCGTTCGGTCAGAACGTCGGTTTCTTTCTTTTTATTTACGGAAATAATTTCTACAAACACGACGGTCACTCCTTTCGCGCTATGAAATGTAGGTAATTTTTAAGTTCTGCAGGGCTTCCTCGATAAGCGGCTCGAAGCCTGCGTTTTCCTGAGCCTGTTTAACGAATTTGAGCACCGGCTTTGTGCGCGGATGCTTGGGGGTGAACACCGTACAGCAGTCCTCGTAAGGCTCAATCGAGGTCTCGAAGGTGTCGATTTTATATGAAATGTCGATAATTTCCTGCTTATCCATACCGATTAGCGGTCTGAATACGACCATATCGGCAGCTTCGTCGGTACAGCCGAGAGCGCCGATTGTCTGGCTTGCAACCTGACCGAGGCTTTCGCCGGTAATCAGCGCCTGGCACTCGTTTTGCTCGGCTATTCTCTGCGAAATCTGCATCATCAGCCTGCGCATAATTATCGTGAACAGCTCCTCGGGGCAGTCGTCGCGGAGCTTTTCCTGAAGCTTTGTAAACGGCACGGTGTACATCTTCATCGCGCCCGAATAGCGCGCTACCTTTTGAAGAAGTCTTACCACCTTGTCCTCGGCACGCCGGCTGGTGTACGGCGGACTTGCAAAGTGAACGGCGGTCAGCTTAATGCCGCGCTTCGCCATCATATACGCCGCAACGGGCGAGTCGATTCCGCCGCTTATCAAAATCACCGCTTTGCCGCCTGTGCCGACGGGGATTCCGCCTGCTCCTCGGATTGGATTTGCGTGGATATACGCGCCGTGGTCGCGGATTTCAACATACACCGTGACCTCGGGATTTTTTACGTCAACCTTAAGGTGGGGGAATTTTGCGAGTATCGCGCCGCCTGCCTCGCGGCAAATCTCAGGGGATTTGTACGGAAACTTTTTGTCGCTGCGCTTTGCCTCAACCTTAAAGGTCTTTGCGGCTCTGAGCTGCTTTGCGAGGTATTCGGGAGCGGTTTTGAGCACCGACTCGAGCGTTTTTTCGTCGCACAGAGCGGCTCTCGAATAGCTGACGATTCCGAAAATCCTTCCGACTCTCTCGCACGCCTCGTCGAGGTCGATGTCGTCGCTCAGCGGCTTAACGCTGACGGTGGACTGCGCCGAGGTAATCTCGAACTTGCCCAGCGGCGAAAGTGTGTTCTTTATATTCTTTTTAAGTACGTCCTCAAACTGGCGGCGGTTAAGTCCCTTAAGGACAATCTCGCCGTCTTTGAGCAATAAAATCTCTTTCATATTCTTCCTTATCTGTGCGCGAGGACTTCAAGACCTTCGCGGATACCCTCGCACAGCGCGTCAATATCTTCCTTTGTGTTGTGCTTTGAAAAGCTGATTCTCAGCGCGGAATCGGCTCTTTTTTTATCAATGCCCATCGCGCTCAAAACGTGGCTGGGCTTGCCCTTTGCGCAGGCGCTGCCCGAGCTTACGTAAACCTCCCTTTCCTCGAGGAAGTGGAGCATTGTCTCGCTGCGCACCCTGCCGGCGGTGATGTTCAGCACATAGGGCAGGGCGTTTTCGGGAGAATTGAACAGCACTCCGTCAATCTCCGAAAGCCTTTGTACAGCGTAATTTTTCAGCTCTGAAACGAGCCTGTAGTTCTCTTTAATATCGAACTCCGCGCAGGCTTCACCGAACGCCGCGATAAGCGGAAGCGGCTCTGTGCCCGGACGAACCTTTTTCTCCTGCTCGCCGCCGAACTGCCGCGAAACAAGCCGTACTCCGCGTTTGATGTAGATTGCTCCCACGCCCTTGGGCGCGAAAACCTTGTGACCGCTGACGCTGATTAAATCCGCGCCGAGCTTTTTTGCCTTTATCTCGAGCTTGCCGAACGCCTGAACCGCGTCGGTGTGGCAGATGATATCGGGATTTTTGAGCCGCGCGAGCTCGAAAATTTCATCGACGGGGTTAATCGCTCCCGTCTCGTTGTTTACATACATTACCGAGACGAGCGTTGTGTTTTTGTCAACCTGCTCGGCAACGTCGTCGGGACTGATTGTGCCGTCGGCGCAGGGCGTGATGTACACGACGTCCCAGCCGTTTTGCTCCAAATGCTTTGCGGCTTCGAGCACGCTGCTGTGCTCCGCCGAGGAAACAACAATCCTCTTGCCCGAGCGCTTTTTTGCCTCAGCCGCGCCGAAAATTGCGAGGTTGTTCGCCTCGGTTCCGCCGCTCGTGAAGAAAATCTCCTCGTGCTGAGCGCCGAGCTTTTCGGCAAGTGCCTTTCGCGCCTGCTCGAGCTCCTTTTCGGCTTCAATTCCCTTTGTGTGGAGCGACGAGGGATTGCCGTAGATTTCGGTCATTACCTTAAACGCCTTTTCTGCCGCGGACGGACTGACCACCGTGGTAGCGCTGTTGTCAAGATAGTGCTCCAAACCCTTCTCCCCCATTGTAATAGTAATATTTATTTTATTATACTACATACCGATAAAAAAATAAAGTGATAAATTTAACATAAATCAAAAATTTTCGCGAATAATAATGGCAAATTGTTGATGTAAAAGGCGGAGATATTATGGTTAGCCGAAAAGAGTATAATAAAATTGTTGAGCGCAACTCGCCCAAATCCAAGACCCTGCAAAACTGCGCGAGGGCGTTTGTGTTCGGCGGAGCATTTTGCGCGCTCGGTCAGGGGATAATGGAGATTATTTCGCTTTGGGGCGTTAAGGAGCAGGACGCGCGGACGCTTACCTCCGTCGCGCTGATATTTTTGGGAGTACTGCTCACACTGCTCGGCGTGTACGACAAAATCGCCAAGCACGCCGGCGCGGGTACGCTCGTGCCGATTACGGGCTTTGCGAACGCCGTCAGCGCGCCTGCGATTGAGTTCAAGACAGAGGGCTTCATCACGGGAGTGGGCGCAAAAATGTTCATCATCGCAGGCCCGGTGATAGTGTACGGCACGTCCGCCGCGATAATCTACGGCGCGGTGCTGTGGGTACTGCATATGCTCGGGATAACGCTGTTTTGAGCGAAATTGCCGCGTTGCGGCAGCCGGTTTAAGCTAAACGTTTGTTTATATTCGTAGGGGCGGACCTATGTGTCCGCCCGTGAGCTAACGCTTTTGTTACGTCCAAATATGTGGGTAAATTGGCAAGCTTAAATTGACCGTCCTCGGGCGCACACACAGGTGATTCCCCTGTTAGGGGAAATGTCGCAAAGCGACAAAAGGGTTGCCGTTGTGCTAAGAACGCCCCTACAGTGTCAAGGAAAATATTTAGTAATTTCTTATGTTTACGGCATTGCCCTATCAGGGGAATTTCCCGCAAGCGGTGGAGGCTTTAAATTCCTTGCATTTTATAGAAAACTAATTTATAATAAATATAATTCATATTTTAGGAGCAAAAAATGACCTGCTTTTACTGCAAGGGCAATATGAAGCCCGATACTACAACATATATGGAAGACCTCGGAAACTGCATTGTGATTATCAAAAATGTTCCGTGCAACAAATGCACGCAGTGCGGTGAGATTACCTACAGCGGCGTTACAATCAAGCAGATTGAGGATATTGTCGGCAAACTTAAAAACTCCCTTACCGGGGTTGCGATTGTAAATTATCCGAATGTCGCATAAACATAACAAAAAACGCTTCCGGGTTGTTACACTCGGGAGCGTTTTTATTTGTAGAGACGAGCATTTCCGCCGATGCGATGTTGTTTATGCTTTTCTCTTAAATTCTGTTATTTTACCTACTGAGAATCTCTGAATATCCGCCGCGTCTAAAACATCAGCGGCTCCGTCATTGTTTACGTCGGCATTTCTTTTCCGACCAACGGTAATGGTTACCTTGTCAGCTGCGGCTTTCTGTATAATCGTCGCGTCGAGAACGTCTATGGCTTTGTCGCCGTTAAGGTCGCCGATTTTATATTTTTGCACAGGTTTGATATCTTCGCCTTCAGGCGTTACATCAGTGGTGTTTGTATACATTGATGTGTATTCGTCGGGGATAATGTAACTGTCGACTACACTGTATTTTGAGTTGGGCATTGTATTGTCATCGTCATCGAGACTGAGCGTGTGAATGACACAATTTACGGTTGTGGATGTGGCTTCACGGTCGAGAACTTTAAATACAGCTTTGACGACAGTCACAGGTGTATAATTGTCGTCGTCATCCATATCATATGCGAGGGCAGGGTTCATAATCTGGGTGTAGTTACCCACAATACGGCCGCCATTTGCGTCGTCAAATGTGTTTACAACACCTGTGCCCTGACCTTGGGCTACCGCAAATGCGAATATGTTGAGCTTTGCGCTCTTACCTTTGCCCACTTTGTTGTAGGCCTCTTTGAATTCGAGGACGTTTGGATCCCATGTCAGTTCGTCCATTTGAAGGTTGATGAGATACTTGTCAGGTGCCTTCAGCTGATATTCAACGGATACAAATACATCGCCGTTTTCGTCCTCAAATTTTGTGAGGTCACTGTATGTATTCGCGACCGAGGGAAAAAAGTTGGATGTTGTTTCGAGCGTGAATGAATTTTTTGATTCGGCAGCAAAAGCCGATGGTCCGTTAATTGCTGCCATAGATACAATCATAATTGCTGCAATAATAATACTGATTATTTTTCTCATTTTTCTCCCTCCATGAATTTACAAACAAATAACCATTTGTAAACATTTTACCATTATCTGCATTATTTGTAAATCCAATATTTTCTTTCCGATTTTGTCAATAGTGCACAAAAGTTAAACTGCCGCTTAAAGCCGCAAAACCATTAAATGAGTTTATTTCACTAACGAATTAGTATTTCAAAAAGAGTTGAGAGCGATTAAACTCTCAACTCTTAACTCTAAACTCTATTAAAGGCTTCTTACTCTAACAACGCCGTCGAGCGCCTTAATGGCGTCAACGTCAGCGCCGTTTGCGTCGATGATTGTATAAGCGTAGTCGCCGCGAGCCTTTGTTACCATAGCCGCAACGCTGCCTGCCTTGCTGAGGATTGCCTTTGAAAGCTCCTCGTCGTTCTTGTGGATAACGCAAATTCTCTGAGCGCCTGCTGTGCGCGGAAGCGATACCGCAGGAAGGTTGACCGAGTTGATGATGTTGCCGTTCTCGATGTACTCCTTAACCTGGTCGCACGCCATTACTGCGCAGTTGTCCTCGCTCTCGGGAGTTGAAGCGCCGAGGTGCGGAAGAACGATTACGTTTTCCTCGCAGAGAACCTTATCGTTGCCGAAGTCGGTTACGTACTTTGCAACCTTGCCGCTCTTAAGCGCGTCGAGCACCGCGTCGGTGTTTACAAGACCGTCACGGCTGTAGTTGAGAATACGAACGCCGTCCTTCATCTTTGCAATCATATCAGCGTCAACCAAATCCTTGGTGTCGGGAGTGAGCGGAACGTGGATTGTGAGGTAGTCGCAGGAAGTCATAACCTCCTCGTTGCTCTTGAGCAGCTTAACGCGGGGATTGAGCTTGAGCGCGTTGGGAACGGACATAAAGGGATCGAAGCCTACAACCTTCATACCCAGAGCGACAGCGGCGTTCGCAACGAGAATACCGATTGCGCCGAGGCCGATTACGCCGAGGGTTTTGCCTGTGATTTCAGGGCCTACGAACTGGCTCTTGCCCTTTTCTACCATCTTGCCGACAGCGTCGCCGTTGCCCTTGAGAGTCTTAGCCCACTCGATACCCTCGACAACCTTTCTTGACGAGAGCAAAAGACCTGTGAGCACGAGCTCCTTAACGGCGTTAGCATTCGCGCCGGGAGTGTTGAAAACAACGATTCCCTGCTCGGTGCACCTGTCCTTGGGGATATTGTTTGTGCCGGCGCCTGCTCTTGCGATTGCAAGGAGGTTGTCGCCGAACTCCATATCGTGCATAGCGGCGGATCTTACCAAAATCGCGTCGGGGTTCTGAACGTCGTCGCCGTAGCTGTAGCCTTCGCCGAGACGGCTTGTGCCGACTGCGGCAATCTTATTAAGTGTAAGTACGTTGTACATAAAATCAGTCCTTTATCGAATTAATTACTTATTCTTAGCTTCAAAGTCCTTCATAAACTCAACGAGCTTTTCAACGCCCTCATAAGGCATAGCGTTGTAGATAGAAGCTCTCATACCGCCTACTGTGCGGTGTCCCTTAAGGTTAACAAAGCCTGCCTCGGTTGACTCCTTAACAAACTTAGCGTCCAAATCAGCGTCGCCTGTTACAAAGGGAACGTTCATCAGCGAACGGTCCTCGGGTACAACTGTGCCCTTGAACAGCTCTGAGCTGTCGAGGAAATCGTAAAGAAGCTTAGCCTTCTTCTCGTTGCGCTCCTTCATCTTGTCAAGTCCGCCAACCTCGTTCTTGATCCATTCGAGCACGAGCTTAGCAACGTAGATTGCATAGCAGGGCGGTGTGTTGTAGAGCGAATCAGCGTCAGCGTGAGTCTTGTAGTTGAGCATTGTAGGAGTGATGTCCATAGCGTTGCCGATGAGGTCCTCGCGAACGATTACGATTGTAACGCCTGCGCCTGACATATTCTTCTGAGCGCCTGCAAAGAGAAGTCCGAACTTTGAAACGTCGAGAGGCTCGCTTACGATGCAGGATGAAATATCAGCTACGAGCGGAATATCGCCTGTGTCGGGAAGCTCGTGGTAAACTGTGCCGTAGATAGTGTTGTTAAGGCAGATGTAAACATAGTCTGCGTCCTCGCGGAACATAGAACGGTCTGTCTTGGGGATGTAGGTGAAGGTCTTGTCAGCCGATGAAGCGACAGCTACGGCGTCGCCGTAACGCTGAGCCTCAGCGAGAGCCTTCTTTGCCCACTGACCTGTTACGATGTAGTCAGCCTTGTTGTTCTTATTCATAAGGTTGAGCGCTACCATAGCGAACTGGGTTGAACCGCCGCCCTGGAGGAACAGAACCTTGTAGTTGTCGGGGATGTTCATTACTTCTCTGAGAAGTGCCTCGGCGTCCTTAATGATTTTGTCATACGCCTTGCTGCGGTGGGACATCTCCATTACGCTCTGACCTGTACCCTGGTAGTCGAGCATTTCCTCCGCGGCTTTCTTAAGAACAGGCTCCGGAAGCATTGACGGGCCTGCCGAAAAATTGTAAACTCTTGCCATTGTTATTACTCCCTTTTCTATAAATTATTTCAAATAATTTTAAAAATTACCGTTTTTGATTATACGCCTTTAAAAATGCTATGTCAATATTTTATAGGATATTTGTTAATTTTTTAACGCTTTTCAGCTTTATTACAATGAAATCTTGCCGATTGTTGAGAGAATATCGTCCTTCATCCTGAGCGCTTCATTACGCGCGGCTTTTGCAAAGTCATCCTCGGTAAGTCCCTGCTTTTTCCATGCGCACATTATGCCGCGGCTTGAATTGATAATCGCGCCGAGACCGTTTTTATCAAAGGCGTTCTTTGCGTCCTGCGCGCCGCCGCCCTGAGCGCCGTAGCCCGGAACGAGGAAGAAGGTGTGAGGCGCTTTCTGCCTCATTTCCAAAAGCTGGTCGGGGTATGTTGCGCCTACAACAGCGCCCACGCCCGAGTAGCCGTACTTGCCGGGAAGCTCCTCTCCCCAGCTCTCGCACATTCTGCCCATCTGCTCGTAAACCGTAGCGCCGTTTTCAAGCTTCATATCCTGGAGCTCGCCGGAGCTGGGATTTGAGGTCTTTACAAGGACAAAAATGCCCTTGTCACCCTTTTTGCAAATCTCGCAAAGCGGCTTGATACCGTCGGTGCCGAGGTAGCCGTTGACCGTCAGCGCGTCCGCGCCGAAGGCTGAGATTTCCTCGCCGTCAACCACGGTAGTGCCGAGGTGAGCCGCGGCGTAAGCTTCCATGGTAGTGCCGATGTCGTTGCGCTTGCCGTCGGTCATAACGAACATTCCCTTTGACTGCGCGTAGGCGATTGTGTCGGCAAGAGCCTTAACGCCCTGCCAGCCGTACATCTCGTAATAAGCCGCCTGGGGCTTGATTGCCGGCACGATGTCGTAAATTTCGTCGATAATAGCCTTGTTGAATTCGAGCAGGGCAGCCGCCGCGCCCTCAAGGGTTTTGCCGTACTTTTCAAAGCAGGCGGACTTGATGGACTGCGGAACGTAGTCGAGCTTGGGATCAAGACCTGCTACGGTGGGGTTTTGCTTTTCAACAATTTTTTCAATTAATCTGTCGAATGACATAGAACTCTCCTTATTATGAATTGATGATGTCGTACAGGTCGTTTGCGAACTTGTAATAATCGGTTCTGTCCTCGCTGACAAACTGAATTGCCGGACGCGGATGGGTATTGTACTGACCTGTGAGCATATAGGGAATGTCATATCCCCATTTTACGCCCTGCTCGCGCAGAGTGTTCATATGCTGCTGAATGAATTTGATAATCGGGTTGACCTTGTACTTCGGGTTTTTGAGGAAGCCGAGCAAAAGCTCCAGCGCGCAGTTGCCTGCGCCTCTGCCCATTCCGTCAACCGTGGCGTCAAGGTAGCTTGCGCCGTAAGCCATCGCGTCGATTGTGTTCGCGAAGGCAAGCTGCTGATTGTTGTGCGCGTGAATACCCGTAAGCTTGCCGTATTTCTCGGCAATTTCACCGTACATCTCGGCAAAGCGCCTTGCCTCCTCGGGGTAAAGCGAGCCGTAGCTGTCCACGATGTAGAAGCACGAAACCGGGGTTTGACCGAGAATTTCAAGCGCGGTTTTTAAATCTTCGGTACGCGCCTTTGAAATTGCCATAATATTTATGGTAGTCTCATAGCCCTGCTTTGCGCAATACTCAATCATCTCGACCGCGGCAGGAATTGTGTTGATGTATGTAGCGATTCGAATGAGGTCGATAGGGCTTTCCGCCTTGGGGATAATGTCCTCCTCAAAGTCGGTTCTGCCTACGTCCGCCATAACCGCGATTTTCATTTTAGTGTTGTTTTCACCGACGATTTTGCGGATGTCCTCGTCGTTGCAGAACTTCCATTTTCCGAAATCGTCCTCGTCAAAAATCTCCTTAGAGGCTTTGTAGCCGAACTCCATATAGTCGACTCCTGCCTTGAGATTTGCCTTGTAGAGCGACTGTACAAATTCGTCGCTGAAGCGGAAGTCGTTGCAAAGTCCGCCGTCGCGGATTGTAGCGTCGACCACCCGTATGTCCTGTCTGACCGACAGGAGGTTACCTTTCTGTGCCAATATTACCACTCCCTGTATAGCTAAATTGCCGCGTTGCGGCAAATCAAAATTAACAACTGTAGGGGCGGACCCATGTGTCCGCCCGCTGACAACCGCAACGTTTTCCTTGATTTCCGGGCGGACACACAGATCCGCCCCTACGGTTATCGTCCGGCGTTTTATTTATCGATAAACACTGTTTTTCCGCCCAAGATTGTCCTCTTGACCTTGCCGGTTAACGTCATTCCCTTGAACGGTGTGTTTTTGCTTTTGCCGTGGAGCTTGTCAACGTCCACCGTCCACTGCTCGTCAAGGTCGACAAGCGCGATATCGGCAGGCGCTCCCACGCTCAGCGTTCCTGCGTTAATTCCGAGGATTTTTGCCGGGTTAACGCTCATTTTTTCTATCAATTCCTCAAAGGTCAGCAAGCCTGTTTTAACGAGGTACGTAATGCCGACCGCCAGCGAGGTTTCCATGCCGATTGAGCCGTTCGGCGCTTTTTCGAAGTCCGATTTTTCCTCGGGCGTATGGGGCGCGTGGTCGGTCGCGATCGCGTCGAGCGTGCCGTCGCGCAAGCCCTCGATAATCGCCTTTACGTCCTCGGCGGTTCTCAGCGGCGGGTTCATTCTGTAATCCGCGTCGCGCTTCAAAAGCTCGTTTTCCGTGAGCGAAAAGTAATGCGGCGCGGTCTCGGCTGTCACCTGAACTCCGCGGTTTTTCGCGTCGCGGACAAGCGCAACGCTCGTCTTGGTGCTGACGTGGCAGATGTGAACCGGAACATTCTCCGCCGCGGCAAGGGCGATTTCACGCGCTGTTCCGCAGTCCTCTGCCGCCGCCGGAATTCCCTTTATCCCGAGCTTTTCGGAGATTTCTCCGTCGTTCATCTTGCCTCCGCTTGCGATAAACAAGTCCTCGCAGTGGGCGACAACCCTCATGCCGAGCTCCGGCGCTTTTTTCATCGCCTCGCGCAGAAATTCGGTGTTTTCAACCGGTCTGCCGTCGTCGCTGAGCGCAACCGCGCCTGCGGCTCTGAGGGCTTCAAGGTCGGTTTTTTCCTCGCTTTTGAGCCCCTTTGTAACGCTCGCGGCAACGTAAACGTGCGAATCAGCCGAGCTTGCTTTATCAATAATATATTTTACCGTTTCTGGGGAATCGGTTGTGGGGCTGGTGTTCGGCATCGCGAGCAGGCTTGTAACTCCGCCTGCCGCCGCCGCCCGGCAGCCTGTGATTATATCTTCCTTCGCGGTCTGTCCCGGGTCGCGGAGATGCACGTGCATATCCACAAGTCCCGGTACGGCGCAAAGCCCTTCGGCGTTAATAACCTCGCCGTTTGACATGAGGTTTTCGCTTGTTTCAGCGATTACGCCGTCGATTATTTTTATGTCGCAAACACCGCAGAGGTTATCCGCAGGGGACACGACCTTGGCGTTTTTAATTAAAATTTCTGACATTTACTTCTCCCTATCTTCTGCGCGGAGGATTTCCTCTGCGGTTTTGAGAGCTTGACGGTCTGCGCCGACTGCTTGGACGCCGCTGTCCGCTGCCCGGTCTGCGCTGCGGAGGCTTGCGGTCGGTGCGCTTGTGAACCTGTACAAGTCCGCCGTTTTCTGCCTGCCGGCGCTGTCTTTCGGCGCGTTCACGCGCGCGGCGCTTGCGGTCCTCCTCGTACTGCTGACGTTTTTTGAGAGCCTTTTTGCGCTTAATCTCGCGCCTTACGTTGGTTATAAAGTATCCGCAGTGTACAAAGAAGCTCTTGATTCCGCCTGCGATTGACTTGACAACGCCCTTGAACTTTTCGCCCTTTTTTGGGGGTTCCTTTTCAAACTCGTCGGCGCGGCGCTCCATCTCTCCGATTACGTCGTACTCCTCGGCGTTTTGGATATCCTTGCTGCTGATTACGCCCATAACCCTCTTGGGCGCTTCGTCGAAGAAGTCGTTGCTGTCGGCAAACTTTGTGCGCTTTGCCTCAGCCCTCACGAGAACCTCGTCGTTGTTGTACTGCTCGTCCTCGTCCTCCTCGTCGGACTCAAACACCTTGATTGCGTTTTTAATCTCTTCCCTGAGAGAGTTTTTACGCTCATCCCTGCCGGGCTTTTCTCCGTAGATTTTCACGGTCTGCTCGGGAGCTCCGGTTTCTCCGGCTTCGTCAACAAACTCAGCCTCGGGGATTTCGCCGGTTTCGGGAGCTTCCTCTTTTTCGGGGATTTCCGCAGCTTCGGCTTCGGGTTCTTCGGAAGGTTCTTCCTGAATTTCCTCAGCGGCTTCCTCCTGAACCTCTTCTGCTTTTTCTTCCGTCACTTCCGCGGTTTCTTCCGCTTCGGGCTCAGCCAAAACGGGCTTAGCCTCGGTATTTTCGATTACCTCGGGAGAACTCTCGGTTTCTTCCTGAGCTTCTTCTCCGACGGTTTCCTCTGTATTTTGAGCCTCGTCAGCCGCGATAACCGCGCCTGCCGCTGCCGCCGCAAATCCGATTTCGCCCGGCTTATCGGGGAAGTCGAATTTTTTGGTCGAGGAAGTGTTTTCCTCTGGCTGTGCCGGCTCGTCCTCAAAGAACTCTGACACTTGGTCGTTATTACTTAAAGTGTCGTCCTTTGCCCTTTCCTGCTCCTCCTCGGCTTCGGGAAGAGCCTGAGTAAAATTTGCCTTTTCACCATTATCCTTCCTGTCGTCACCGAGCAGAGCGTCGATTTCGTCGTCGGAATAACGTCTGCCCTGCTTTTCGGGCTCGGGCTTTTTGCGCTCGGTGCGGTCGAAATTGTCGAGGTCGTAGGAATTGTCCGCGGTATCAGTCTGAACGGTAGTGTTGGCTGAGGTTTCATCAGCGGAATACCTTCCGCCGCGCTTGGGCTCGGGACGGTTAGAGGTGTACTTGCCTGCAAGCTCCTCTAAGATTTTATCATTCTTTGACTTTTTCTTACGGCGCTTTGATGTCCTGACGATGATTATGATAAACACGATAATCAGGATTAAAAGCACGCCTGCGCCGATTAATATGTACGGCATCATCGGGTTGGAAAGGTTGAAAATCGCGAGCTTGCCGAACTCGGCGCTCTTAACGATTCCGCTGAAAATTTCGTAGTCCTGAGCGGTAACGTTACCGCCGTTGCGCTGGAGAGTGATGTTAACGCTCTTGCCCTCGTAGACGGTGTTCGCCTGGTACGCCTGAATCAGCGAGCCCGACTCGTTAACGCGGATATTGAACTCGAGCCAAACGACGTTTGAAACAGCCTGGTCTACGGTGCAGGCGGTGTACTCGGTCTGGCTGAGGAAGTTCCTCGCAACCTCGCTGAGCTTGTCGGATTCGAGCTGGTTGTAGTTTACGAGCTGAGTGCTCTGGTCGGTGGTCTGAACCGACACGGTGACGGTCAAATCCGCGCTGCTGTTCATACCCTGAAGGTAGATGTTCGACGCCTCAAAGCGCTGCATTGTGGAGTTGTAGTCAATGCCGAACAGCGAAAAATACTTGTCGTTAGCGTCTGCCGAGCGCGTTACCGCGGTCATATCCTCGGGCAGGGTAATCTGCATATTCGACGCCTCGGGAATTGAGTAGGTCTGCCCTGCGGCGAAAACATTGAGCACGCCTGCAAGGGTGATTAAAGCGCACAGCAGGACTGCCGAGGCTTTTTTCAGCGATTTAAATTTCATTTCCTTTTCCCCCCGGAAAATAAATTTTATAGTTTTATTTTACAGTTTTCACAATAAAACATACACTAAATTATTATACTAAATTTTCGCGCGAAAAACAAGCGTTTTTTATCAGGAAATATGCCGTTATTGCGGTGGATTGGGGCTTGTTTTTTGTGTTTTTTGATTTAAAACGTTTGAATCCAATTTAAACGAATAATTCATACCGTAGGGGCGGACCCGTGTGTCCGCCCGCAGGACAGGAACACAACATTTGTTTTATTATGATTATTTGTGTGATGAATTAAACGTATGTTAATCGCGATAAAAAACGGATTGTTTGGTAAACACGGTTCACGTTTCCCGGGCGGACACACGGGTCCGCCCCTACGGTGTTAATCAAAAGTTTCCGATAAATATATTTAACTCTAAACATTAAACTCTAAACTCATAACTCTAACAAAAAAAAGCTGCCGGCGTTTCCGTCAGCAGCTCTGTGTGATTTTGGGTATTAGTTATGTTTTTGCGCTTAAATAATATGACCTTTAGCGCGGATTACGTCGATTACCCGGTCAACGTACTTTTCGCAGGTTTCGTCACTGTCAGCCTCAACCATAACGCGGATAACAGGCTCTGTGCCTGATTCTCTGAGGAGAATACGTCCGCTGTCACCGAGAGCCTCGGTTACCTTCGCAACCTCAGCCTGTACGTCGGGATCGTTCTTTGCGTCGGGCTTTGACTTAACCTTAACGTTCTTGAGCACCTGGGGATACATAACCATCGGTGCAGCGAGC
>ONPH01000015.1 GCA_900319655.1 uncultured Eubacteriales bacterium | reverse complement strand
ATCGCACCATACGCCGACATTCGCGGAATAGCCGATTTCGCTGAGGATATATCCGCCCTGCTTTAGAACCCAGCCCGAGAAGATTGCGCACCATTCGTCGAGCTTGCCTTTGTTGATCTCGTTGCAGTACTTATATCCCTTTTGTCCCTGCTCACCGAGACCGATGTTTACGCAGTTGAAGGCTCTGGGGTTGATTATGATTTGGTTTGAATACGCACCTGCGGCGTTATCGTAAACCTTGTGCCACTCGGTTTCCCTGTGAACTCCGCACACGCGGTAGCACGAGGTGTGCTCATAAACCGCTCCGGTGTCGGTGTACTCGGTCTGATTGCCAAGGGCGATATAGCCCTTTTTGCCGGTGGTCTCGTTGATTTTTTCAATTACGTAATAGTCGGCGCCTGCCGCGGCTGTCCACCTGAGGTAAACCGCCTTGCCGGAGGTTCTTACCGAAACGAGCGCGGTTTGCGGCGTAAAGGTTATGCTCTTTACATCCGAGAACGGACTTTGTCCGCCGCTTCTGCCGGTGTAGCGGAGCTGTAAAAAGTACAGCTTGCCGGGGTTGGGGCTGTTCACAAGGTAAGTATTTGCGCTTGTGTTTGCCGACGACCATCTGCTGTCGGAGGCTTCCTTGTAATAGAGCGTGTATGATGCTGCATTGTCGATTTTATCCCACTGCGCCAAAATTCCCGAGGGTGTGTTGCTCATAGTCAACTCGGGCTTTGTGAAGGTTTCGCCCACCGCGGTATTCGACCAAAAGCCGTAAACGTCGGCGGCGGAAATCGCCCTTACCTGATAGGAGCAGAACTTGCCCTGAGGGATGCTTTTATCGGTGTAGCTTGTGCCGTTTACAAAGATATATTCATAGCTCGAAGCGTTTGAAGGTCTGCGCGCGATTTGGTACTTCGCCGCACCGTTAACGCTGTTCCAGCTGACCGTTACGGAGTTTGAAGCGGAGTTATAAACCGCGGCGTTCATCTTGGGCGGCTCGATATAGACAAGGCTTTTCGCCTTGGAGAACTTGCCGTCCTTGCCGCTGATGCTGTCGCTGTAGAGCTGGAAGTAGTAAAGCTGTCCTGCTTCGAGCCCTGTGAAGGTGTAGCTGAGATTGTTTGTCACAACCCTTGTCCATGTGCTGTCCGAGGGCTTTTTGCAGTAAACAAAGTACCTTGCGGTGTTCTTGACCGCGTCCCAGCTTACCTTGATTCCGTTTGAAGCGTTTGAGAGCGTGATTGCCGGCCAGACGGAAATTTTTGCCGAGCTGCTTGTTGACCACCAGCCGTAGGCTGTTCCGCTACTCCGGGTTGCGTACATCGCGCGGATTTGATAGCGGTAGGTGTTGCCGTCCTGTACGTCCTTATCAACAAACGAGTTTGTCTGAATGTCGATGTATTCGTAGTCGGAAGCGCCGGTTTTCATCTTCGCGATACGGTAGCGGTTAGCGCCCTTTACCGCGCTCCAATTGAGCTTTAAGGTTTTGTCGGTTTCAAATGTGTTTGAAACGCCGTTAAGCTTGGGAACAGAGATAAATGTCATTCCCCTGGGGCTTGAAAAAGCCGATTTTGTGCCGTCCTTAAACGTTATCTGAACCTGAAAATAATACTGCTTGCCGGAGTCAATTCCGCCGAAAACATACTCGTTTTTATCGGTGGTGTATCTTTGCCAATTATTCTTGCCTGCCTCAGTTCCGCAGACCAAATACTCCTTGGCGTTGTCGGGCTCAGCCCATTCGAGCTTGATTCCGTCGGCGGTGTTTGAAAGCCTTACGTCGGGGGCGCTTACCGCGCCGAGAGCTTCGCCGTCCTTTTCGGGCAGAGCTTCGGAAGGCTCTGTTTCTTCCGCCGTTTCTGTAACAGGCTGTGTTTCCTCTGTAACGGGAGCGGTTGCTTCCGCTGTTGTTTCCTCAGTTTCAGCCTGAACCGCCGTTGTCACCGCGGAAGGCTGTACCTCGGCAGCTTCGTCCGCCTGAGCCGCGAAAACGGGCAGTGCAGATGACGAAAGAATCAGCAGCGAGCACAAAACGGCTGTTGCCGCGCCGAATATTCCTTTACGCTTTTTATGTTGCATTATATTACTCCTTTGGGAATTTGTTACCTTTTTGTAATATAATACCTCAAAAAGGGGTGTTTAGTCAAGTGTTTTGAAACCTTTTTGTCATATTTTGGGTTATTATGGGGTAAAATCAAGGGCGTTTTGTGGTATTTTTCATTGGACAACCAAAAAAGCGGCAGCCGTTTTGACTGCCGCTTTCGAGTTATGCTTTTTATTACAAATTATCTTGCGAATCCGTTGCCGCCGAAACCGTTGCCGTTCTGTGCGTCGGGAGCCTGACCGCCCATCTGACCGCCCATGCCGCCTCTGCCGCCCATTCCGCCGCCGCCCATCATGGACTGCGGAATTGAGTTGACCTCCTGACCGTTGATGATGATTGTGCCGCCGTTATAGGTTGCTGTGCCGTCGTAGTCAAACGATGACATCTGGGCTGTGATGTCGATTGTACCGCCGTTTACGGTGATGTTGCCGTTGCAGTCAATCGCGTCGGTGTCACCCTGACCCATAACGATTGTCAGCTTGCCGCCGTTAATCTCAATATTCGGAGTGCCGACAGAATTGCTCTTTTGAGTGCCGTTGATACCGTCGTCGGAAGCGGAAATTTCAATCGTGCCGTCGTTAATCTGGATCGAGGTTGCCTCAAAGCCCTCTGCCGCGGTGAGCTTGAATGTGCCGCCGTCAACCTGCAGATAGGTAGTCGCCTGAACCGCGTCGCTCTTGGCGTTGATTGTGAAAGTGCCGCCGTGGATATAAACATATCCCTTGGTGTCGTCGTCGCTGTTCTCGCTGTGGAGACCGTCCTTTGAGGAGTTGATTGTGAACGTGCCGTCGTAAATGGCGATTGAGTCGTTAGCCTCAATGCTGTCGAGTGCGGAAGTGATGTTATATGTTCCGCCTGTAACCTTAACGTCGTCCTTGCCGGTTACGCCGTTGCCCTGCGCTGAGTTGATTGTGAGGGCGGCTGTGCCGTTGAGTACGAGGTCGTCCTTTGAGAAGATAACCGCGTCGGTATGGTGTCGCTGTCCGCTGTGAACGCGCCTGTTACGGAAAGTGTGCTGTCGGCGCCGGTGGTGACAAAGCACTTGTCGGCAGATACAACGTAAATTGCCGGAGTGCTGTCGTTAGTAATGCTAACGCCGTCGAGCACGAGCTGAACCTTTGCTGTGTCGTCAGCCTCAACCCTGATTGTGCAGTTTTTGGCTATGCCTTTGATTACATAAACGCCTTCCTCAGTTATTTTCAAGGTCTGACCGTCGGAAACCTCGAGGGTTTTTGCCGAGGAAGTGTCGGCGGTCTGGGTAAGGTCGCGTTTTGTGAATATATTTGTTGTGTCGATTATTCCCTTTTCATATCCCGAGAAGGTGACTTCCCCGCTGTCTGAGCTTGACGAGTTGCCTGAGCTTGATGAATCTGCCGATACAGCAGAACCGGAAGTTACGCTTGACGAGTCTGCCGAGCTCTGACCTGCGTTGCCGGTGCAAGCCGCGAAGGAAGAAATGATGAGTGCCGAAATAATAATTACCAAAGATTTTTTTAACATAACAGTAACCTCCTTTAAGTTTATGCGCTGATTATAGGGCGGTAAACTTAAACGAACCTTAAAAATCTTAAATATTTTAAATTTTTTATTTCATCTTATTGTAGACCTTATCTACCGAGGCGATAATGCTGTCGATTACCTCCGAACCGTCAAAGGTGCTGACATAGCCCTGAATTGCCTGAGCCTTTGAGTAGAGCACCTTTGCTCCGCGGTAGACGAAAATACGCGCCTCGCGCTTGCCGTTTTTGGCTTCCTGAATTGTATTTGCTCCTGCGGAGTTGCCGTCGAGGGCGACTACCACCGATGGTCTGCGCTTGAAAATTTCGTATGCAAAGCTTTTGTAAAGTCCCATTCCCGTTGGCTCTATCGAAACGCGAATACCCACGTTTGCGCGTTTAAGCCTTGAAGCCTCGGCAGGGGTGATTCGCGTGGGAACAATGGCGTAAATTTCAAACCTTTCGCCTGCAAGCTCCGCAAGCTCACGCTCATAGACCGTAAGGCGGTTGCCGATTACAAAGCAAACCTTGTCGGGGTCAAGCCTTTCGGTCAGCAGCCTTACAAGCTCCTTGAGCTTGGGCTTAGTCCGCGTTGAGCGGCTGCGGCTGTTGAAGCTTCCTCCGAGCAGGATAACGGGCACTTTGTCGGTAGGGATTTCGCGAATCTGCTCCTTTAGGGCGGATTCGCTGTCGAGCTTTTGGGGTGAAATTATGATTTCGCTCTCGTCCTGCGCAGTCTGCTCAATCCTTTTATTTAGGAATTCTTCTATATCTTCTCCGTTTAACAGCGCGTTGAAGCTCTCAGCTTTTTTATTGAACACGTCAAGGCTTTTGGTTAACACGCGGTTTTCGCTCTCGCGCATTTTGAGCATATCGTCATAGCTTAAATCGAGTAGCCTTTCGAGCGCGAGCTGTTCGTCGATTGAGTCCGTGCCGTAGATCGCGCCGCCGTCAGTGCCCTGAACGCAGCTTACTCCACCCCTGAGGTACTGCTTTAACGGGTGGTTTGCAAGGGCGGTTAGGTTGTTAAGGCGGACGTTTGAGGTTAGCTGGAATTCGAGCACGGCGCGGCTCTCGCGCAAATCCTCAATAAGCTGCTTGCCCTTGGGCGAGTTGAGGTTCGCGGTGTAAAGTCCGTGACCGATTCGCAGATACGGCATTTTTTGTCCTTCTGAAAGCGACTCCTTAACGCAGGCAAGGCTGTTTGCGACGTTGTCGCGCAGGCTGTCGTTTTCTCCTGCGTGAATTCTGATTACAAAGCCGTCGTTTTCAGCCGCGACCGAGACGAGCTCACGAAGTACGGGCTGCAGCTCGCGGATGTCGTTAATCTCCTCTCCGATGATGTCGCTGCCTGCAACGTACGGGTCAGGGGCGATTGCCCTGATAACCCGAAGCTGGCGTTGAACGTCCTCAAAAAGCTTTGCCCTGTCCCTGACGATTGTGAGCGGAATACGGCGGATTGAAGCGAGGAAGCGGATAACAACGCCTGTTTCGCGTGTGATTAAGGGCATTACGCGGTGAACGCTTGCGAGCATTTTTGCGGCGGCGTCATACTTTACGAGGGTGGTGTCTGAGATTTCGAGATATTTTACGCCGCGGCTTTTACTGCTGCGCGCAATCCATAACAGTTTATTTTCAAACAGCCCAAAACCGCGGTAGTCGGGGCTTTTTCCGTCGGCAATCATTCTGCCGACCGCCGAGGCTATGTCGGAATCGGGGATGTTCCTGAACATTTTAAGCGGAATTTGATTTTCGGACGGCGTGCCCTTTGTGAACACATAGCGGTACAGATAGACCTTTTCGAGGTTTGTAAACACAGCCTGTCCGTCCTTTAGAATGGTGAGCGACGCGCGGATTTTCGGGATATTATACGCGGCGTTTTCGAGGTTATTTAAGATTAAATCCGCGAAGTTTATAAAGGTGTTGTCGTCGATTTTGCGTGTGTGGTACTTGCCCTTTAGCGGACTGTCGGCGTACTTTTCCGCGACAGCCTTCCTCTGCTCCCGAAGCTTCTCGTTCTGAATGTCGGTGCACCTGAGCTTTAGCTTTTTTATATAGTAGAGCGGATATTTTATCTGGTGGTAAATTCCGAGAGCAATCAGCAAATCGGCGTCGAGGTTTGCGTTCATATGGGTGTGAAGGTCGGTTCGGAACTTGCACTCGCGGCGGATGTAGGTTTTTACGAGCGTTTTTTTGTGGTCGAGGCGGTAGTCCTTTGTCTGGCTCATCAGGGTTTTGGAAATCGCAGGGATATACGCCTTTCGCTCAATTTCGCCGTCGGGATAGATGTTTGCAACCTTGGTATCGGCAAGGCGGAAAACATATACCTCGCGGTTACGCTCATCAATATAGCAGGGCACTTCTCCCCTGATTATCTTTAAACCGTCGTCGCCTGTGCTGAGTTTTAAATTGCAGAGGTTCGCAAGGTTGGTTATTAAGTTTCCCTTAGCATGGTTTGGAGTGCGCAGAACGTAAAAAAGTCCGCTTTGCTCCATACTAAGCTCAACTATTATATCCTTTTCCTTATCGAGATAAAATTTTCCGAAATACGCCATTTTCTCACCCTGTTTTTATTATTTAATTTATGATACAACATCGGCGCGGTTTTTGCAATACGATTTGTTGACAAAAAGTCCGCTGATGCTATAATTAAAATATATTGTTATGAAAGAGGATAGAGATGTCTGTTAAATACAACACCGTGATTATCGGTGCAGGGCCGTGCGGCACGGCTTGCGGAATAACCCTGCAGCGGCGCGGCATAAGCAACTGCATAATAGACAAGGCGGTTTTTCCGCGCAGAAAAACCTGCGCAGGGCTTGTCACCGGCAAGACCTTCCGCCTGATTAACAAGCTGTTCGGTGAGGAAGATACCGACAGTCTGTTCTGCGACAGCGCTTCGCAAATCAGGCTTTTAAGAGGTAATGACGAGCTTGTAAGCGCTCCGCTTAAAAATCCCGTGCGTCTTGTCAAGCGGTTTGACTTTGACAACGCTTTGGTTCAGCGCTACAAAAACCTCGACGGTGCGATTTTTGAGGGCGAAACGGTCAGGAGAATTGACTGCATCGCAAATATAATTCACCTAAAAAGCGGAAAGACGGTTGAATACAAATACCTTGTTTTTGCCAACGGCGCGCTGAGTATGAGCCGCAAAAAGCTCGGGCTTAAAAAGGATAAGCTCGCGTTTGGAATTGAGGCGTACATCCCGAAGGAGAAGCTAAATACCGAAAGCATTGATATTTACTTTGAGTACATCGACGGCGGATATATCTGGGTATTTCCGCACGGCGATACCGTCTGCGCAGGAGCGGTCAACCAGTATAAAAAAGAGGTTGACTATAAAGAAATTCTCGCGGATTTTCTGCTCGATATGGACGTTAATCCCGATGAAGTAAAGTACGTAGGGGCGTTCTTGCCTTACGGCGAGGTTGTAAATCAAAACAAGCTGCCCGAAAACGTTATGCTTGCAGGTGATTCGGCAGGCTTTGCCGACCCAATCTCGAGCGAAGGGCTGTATATGGCGTTGCAGTTGGGAATTCCCGCGGCGCAGGCTATGCAAAGTAAGAGCCCGAAAGGCGTTTATCTTGACAGCGTTAAGTCATTAAAACGCGCCGTGACCGACGGCAAGAAGGCGCAAAAGCTGTTTTACTCCAAGCCGATATTCAGTAAAATGCTGAACAAAGCAAAGGGTAAGCAGAAATTTGTCAGCTTTTACTTTGACAACGCCGTTGAGGAATACAACTACGAATACCGTCAGCTTTTCAGGCTGTATAAAGATTACAAGAGCAATAAGTAAACAATGACCGTCTGCATAATTTGCAAACGGTCATTTTATTATCCTTTAATTTTACATTCGAAGGTAATTACGCCGTCCTTCCACGAGGCGTTTATGCTTCCGTTGTACTTTGAAACAATACCCTCAGCGATGGACAGTCCGATTCCGTAGCCGCCCTTGTCGATGTTATGGCTTTCGTCCTTACGGTAGAAACGGTCGAAAAATTTGCTGTAGTCAACTCCGCCGCCCTCGGCGTAGTTGTTCGACACAGCAAGGCGGATTCCCTTGCCCTTTTGAACGAGCTTAACGGTCACTGTGCCGTTTTCGTCGCAGTATTTAACCGCGTTGTCTGTGAGTATTACGGCGAGCTGGGTGAGCAGGTCGGGGTTCATCTTAAGCGACACGCCGTCAGCGATTTCCTGCGCAAGCTTAATGCCGTTTTTCTCGGCGACCGACGAAAAATCATCAACCGCCTTTTTGACGGTTTCGGAAGCGTCGATTACAGAGAGCTCCTTTTTGTCCTCCTGCTCCTCGGCTTTTGCGACGAGCACAAGATCTCTGATAAGCCCGGTCATACGGTCAACCTGGTTCATTGTCGACTGGTTCCACTCGTCCTCGCCGTGCATCATCATCTCCAGCTCGGTGTTGGCGCGGATTACCGCGAGCGGTGTTTTCAGCTCGTGACCTGCGTTTGTAATAAACCGCTTTTGCTGTTCGGCGGCTTCGATTTCAGGTCTGATAACCCTTTCCGAAATAAGCCTGAACACAATCAGCGCGAGGATTGAACCGAGCAGCGTAATCGCCACGAGAATACTGCCGATTCGGCGGACGTTTGCGAACTGTCCGCTGACGTCGACAAAAATTACCAGCGTGTTGTTGCCGACCTTCTTTTTCTGATACATCATTCCGTCGTAATTGCCGCTGTCATCACTGCTTTTAAGCGCCTTGTCGGCAATCTTTACCGCCTGGGTATCGTCGACCATCGCCATATGCTTTGATACAACCTTAACAGGCTGGTTGTCGGAATTGTATGTCACGGAAAAGTATCGGATTGAGTAGATAAACTCGGTCGAGCTAAAGCCGGTATTTAACAAATCCTGAGCCGCCTGAATAAAAAAGTTCCTGTCCTCGGGGCGGATTTCCTTCATCAATTCCTCTTTATTTGCGTTGTCGTCGACGGTTATTTCGCCGTCATGCTCATAGAGGTAGGTGAAGGTGTAAGAAATTTGGCGCAGGGTTGTCACAACGTTCACCGAATAGATAATCAGGAACATAACCACCATTACGCCGACAAACGATATTGTCGCCGTCAAGATGAATTTATGCCTGAGTTTTTTTATCGCTCTCTCATTCATAAAAGCACTCCTACTTTAGAGTAAATCCGGTTTCCAAATCGCCGGTAATCTCAACATTCGCGGCAACCGCCTTTAGCTTGCGCTTTAGGTACGAAACATAAAGCCACGCGGTATCGGGGTCGGCGTCGGGCTCACGGCTCCAAACGTTGCTGAGAATAAATTCAGCCGTCAAGCGCCTGCCTGTGTTGCGCATTAAAAGCTGCATAAGCTCGAACTCCTTAACCGAGAGTCTTACGCTGTTTTTGGCGGAGAGCTCAAAGGTCTGCGCCTTTAATGTTACGTCGTTATAGGTGACGTCGCCTTCCTCATACTCGTTTTTGCGGCGCGTAAGGGCGCGTACCCTGGCGAGCAGCTCCTTCATCGCGAACGGCTTTGTCAGGTAGTCGTCCGCTCCCGCGTCAAGTCCGGCTACGCGGTCGTCAACCTCAGCCTTTGCGGTGAGCATGAGCACAGGCGTTACAATCTTTTTTTCTCTGACCTCTTTAAGCGCCTCGATACCGTCCTTTTTGGGCATCATTATGTCGAATATAAGGCAGTCGTAGCTGTCGTTATTTACAAACTCCAGCGCTTCTTCGCCGTCAAACGCGGCGTCAACGTCATAGCCCTCGTGCTCCAAAACGGCGCACAGAACTTTATTTAAATCCTTGGTGTCCTCTGCGAGAAGTATTTTCATCAGTTATCTCCTTCTAAAATCATATCGCGGATGGTCTGCATTGAAAGGTCGGTTGAGGCGAGCTCGTCCGCGCAGCGCTTAAGCTCCTCTTCAATCAGCTTTTGCCTTGCGCCTATTTTCTTTTTATATTTCAAATGGTGCTCCAGCGCCGCCCAAGTGTCCATTGAAATTGTACGGAGCTGAATTTCAGCGTGATACTTGCCGCCGACGCGCAAAATCATATGATAGCTGCGGTAGCCGTTCGGCTTGGCGGTATTGATGTAGTCCTTTTCGTTGATGACCTCGTACCTGCCTGAATTTACAATGTAGTCGCGGATGGTGAACACGTCGTCGACAAAGGCGCAGACAATTCTTACACCCACCGCGTCATATATTTTTTCAAGCGCGGATTCGGTGGTTACGGGCAGATTCTTTCTCACGCACTTTTCGCGCATACTGTCCTCTGACTTGATTCTGCCGAGACAGTGCTCCACGGGGTCAATACCGAGCTGAGACTTCATCTCCTCGCGGATTTCCGACACCTGCAGCAAAATACTGTTGAGTAGCTTTTCAAGCTCAGGCTTGTGTTCGCCGTAAATACTAACATTGTTTTCCATATTATCACCGTCATAAAATAATCTAATGATATCTTACCAAAAAACGCACAATTAGACAAGTAAAATTTTTATTATTATTGAAATAAGCGCAGACGTAGTGTATTATTAAGTATAAGGAGTGTTGGAAAATGATTGAGGAAAAAATTTTTGAGCTTTATTTGCCCTACCCCGATAAGGATGACAGGCGCGTTCGCGTGTATGTTCCGGCGCATAAGGACAGCGAAAAGCTGCCTGTGATATATATGACCGACGGTCAGAATTTGTTTGATGAAAAGACCGCGACATGGGGCTGCTGGCATACGCGAGAGGCGGTAAGAGCAGAGCGTGAGCTGAGCGGAAAAGCCGCGATTATCGTGGGAATTCACAACGACAATAAATGGCGCGATAATGAGCTTACGCCGAAATCTATCGGCGAGGCTTCTCCCGAAGAGATGCCGGACTTTACCGCGCCGGAGGGCGAGATTTTCGACGGCTTTGTAATTAACACCGTTATGCCTGCCGTTGAAGCGCAGTTCCCGGTTAAGAAAGGCAGAAAAAACACCGCGTTTTGCGGAAGCTCCTCGGGAGGCTTGCAATCGTTTTTTACTGCGGTCAGCCACTGCAATAAGTTTAGCTATGCAGGCGTATTCTCCCCTGCGTTTTTGCTGTATTCCGCAGACGATATGCGCCGCTGGATTTACGAGAGCCTAAAGCCCGAAATGCCGTACCTTTATATTTATACGGGCGCCGGAGACGAACTGGAGCAGGATATTTTTGAGAGCGTGGAGCAGACCTACGATATTTTGAGCGAGTGCTATCCGCCCGATATGATGACCGAGATTGTTCTGCCCGAAGAAAAGCACCACGAAAGCGCGTGGGAGCCGATTTTCAGAGATTTTTTGCATACATTTTTGAATAGATAAAAGAAACCGTCAACCTTAGACTTGCTCGGGTTGACGGTGTTTTTGTGTTAAATTTCGGGCTTGAACGACGGCATAACCTCGAGCTTAAACAAATTCAGCTCGTGCTTGCGGTCAATCAGCGCCTTGTGCTCCTGATTTTCGATTACGCCCTCGCGGATGTAACGGTCGAGCTCAGCGTAGGTAAAGCCGAGGTTGTCCTCGTCGGTCTTTCCGCAAAGTCCGTCGGACGGCGCCTTGTCAATAAGCGCGTCGGGAAGTCCGAGCAGTCTGCCGATTTGCTTCATCTCGGCAACGGTAATGCCCGAGCAGGGACTGAAATCGCCTACGGAATCGCCGTAGCGCGTTGAGTAACCTACCCAATCCTCGGAGAGATTGCAGGTGTTGGCAACTCTGCCGTTGTTGCTCTGCGACACTGCGTAGAGCGTTGACATCCTGATTCTCGGCTGGAGATTAACACGGCTCTGCTCCGAGAGCTCAAAAGGGATTGCCGCGGTTAAGCCGTCAACCGCGTCCTTGATGTTGATGATGTAATGCTTGATTTGAAGCGTGTCTACAAGCAGCTTTGCCATGTCGATATCGCTCTGCTCGCCGCACGGCATAAGCACGCCGATTACGCGGTCTTTGCCGAGCGCTTCAACGCACAGCGCCGCGACAATCGAGCTGTCCTTTCCACCTGAAATTCCGACAACCGCGTTGCAGCCCTTTCCGCTCTTTTCAAAAAAGTCGCGAATCCACTGCACGCAATCGTTTTTTACCTTTTCCGCGTTAAAATTGTACATAGTTTTCTCCTTTACAAAATGTCTATCTGACAGCTTTTCATCGTGTCGAGCGCTGATTTGTGAGCCTGCGGCGTTACGCCTGCGCAGCAGCTTGAATCAACCGCAATCGGCGCTTCGGGGAAGTTCGCCTTTAAGAGCAGGGCGTTGCTGACAACGCAAATGTCTGTGCATAGTCCGATTAGCTCAATTTCGAATTCCTCGCCGTTTGCTTCCTTTTCAATGAGCCCCGGCAAATCGACCAAGCCGAAGGTGGGCTTTTCTACCGATATATAATCCTTGCCGTCGAGCGCCTTTTGAATATCCTCGTTCAACTGCCAGCCGTCTGTGCCCTTTACACAGTGCGTTACGGGCAGCTTTTTGCCCTCGGCTGTGCTCAGATAATTTTCAGAGTGGGTGTCGAAGGTGACGAAGATTTTTCCGTCAAAGCTTTTTATCTTTTTTACAGCATTCGGGACAATCGCCTGCGCTTCATTTGTGCCGAGAGCTCCGTCGACAAAGTCCTTTTGCAAATCAACCGCAACTAAAAACCGTTTCATATTAATCACGCTTTCTTTTTTATTTGATAATAATATATTGTGGGCGACAAGTCAAGAGTTTTCGGCGGTTGATTTTTGCGCAGATGGGTGATATACTTGGTGAGGTGATATGTATGAAATATATGTTTTTGTCCATAGCCGCGCTTGCCGTGGTTTTCGGGCTGAGCTTTTTAATTGCAGGCTTAATAAGGCGGAAATTAAAGAAAAAACCGCGCATGGCGGTGCACGTAATTATCTGCGTTTTAATCTCATTTGCGGTTATGCTTGCAGGCGGATTTATGTTCCTAAACATCCACTATTCTGCCGAGGAAAGGGCGGTTGAAGCCTTTTCAACTCAGGGCAGCACGAAGGTTACGGAGATTGACGGCGGATATTTTATCGACGGAAAGGGAGATAAAACCGCGCTGATTTTTTACCCCGGAGCGAAGGTTGACAGCGAAGCGTATATGCCGCTGATGGAAAAAATCGCGGACGGCGGAGTTGACTGCTTTCTTCTGAAAATGCCTATGCGGATTGCGATTTTGAACTCAAAAGCCGCGGACAAAATCATTGAAAATTACAACTACGACAAGTGGATTTTGTCGGGACACTCGATGGGCGGTATGATTGCGGCAAGCTACTGCGCTGAACATGAAAATGTTGACGGCGCGGCGCTCCTTGCGGCGTACCCGATTAAGAAAATCCCCGACGGCAAAACGGTTTTGTCAGTCTACGGAACTTGTGACAAGGTGCTCGACAGTGAGGCATACAAAAAAGCCGCTGAGCTTTTCCCCAAGGACTTTACCGAGGTCGTTATCGAGGGAGGAAACCACGCCCAGTACGGCAACTACGGCGAACAGTCGGGCGACGGAAAGGCAGCGACTTCGAGCGAGGAACAGCAAAAGCAGGCCGCGGACGCTGTAATAAAATTCGCGGAAACAATCAAATAACTTGTAAAAATGCGCTGTACAGTCGTTTGACCGTACAGCGCGTTTTAATTTAAAAATATCAGGGAGTGATTTCCTCTTCCTTTTTGTCGAGCAGACACTCAACAAGAACTGCCTTTTGAGCGTGGAGACGGTTCTCGGCTTCCTCGAAGATTTCATCTGCGTGAGCCTCGAATACATCCGCTGTGATTTCCTCTCCGCGGTGCGCAGGCAGGCAGTGGAGCACCATACAACCCTCGTTTGTTACGGTCATAAGCTCCTCGTTTACCTGATAGCCCTCAAAGGCAGCCTCGCGGATTTTCTTTTCTTCTTCCTGTCCCATGGACGCCCAAACGTCGGTGAGAACAACGTCGGCGTTCTTTGCCGCTTCCTTGGGGTCAGTTACGATTTCGAACTTATCGCCAAAGCTCTTGCCGAACTCGAGGATATGCTCGGGCGGCATATAGCCCTCGGGACAAGCCGCTGAAAAGCTCATACCTGTGCGCAGTGCACCGACGATGAGCGAATTCATCATATTGTTTCCGTCGCCAATAAAGCACATCTTTAAGCCCTCGAGCTTGCCCTTGAACTCGCGGATTGTCATAAGGTCTGCGAGAACCTGGCAGGGATGGCAGTAGTCGGTAAGGCCGTTGATAATCGGGATTGAACCGTACTCGGCGAGAGCTTCAACCTCGCTCTGCTCAAAGGTGCGGATCATAATCGCGTCGATAAAGCGCGACAGAACGCGCGCGGTGTCCTGAACAGGCTCTCCCCTGCCGATTTGCAGATCGTTTGACGACAGGAACAGCGGATAACCGCCGAGCTGAGTCATACCCACCTCAAAGGAAACGCGTGTACGTGTGCTCGATTTTTCAAAAATCATTCCGAGGGTTTTACCCTTTAAGTGCTTGTGCTCAATGCCGTGCTTTTGCTCGTATTTGAGCTGGTCGGCGAGGTTAAGGCAGTGCATAATCTCCTCGGTCGTCCAGTCCTCGAGCTTTAGTAAATGCTTCATATCAGTCTATCTCCTTCAATGTTTTTTTAAGTATCTGTACCGCCTCGTCAAGCTCTGCCTGCGTGATTGTGAGCGGAGGCAACATTCTGAGCAGTTTTTTGGCGGTTATTATCAAAAGTCCGTTTTCAACGCATTTTGCGGCTGCGTCATGGGCGTCGGCTTCAATTTCAATGCCGACCATAAGTCCCATTCTGCGGACATTTTTTACTTCTTTAATCTGTCTGAGCTTGGCTTCAAGGTACTCGCCCTTTTCCTCTACCGAGCTCAAAAACTTTTCGTCGGCTACGGTGTCGACAACGTAATTTGCGCCTGCGCAGACTACTGGATTCGCGCCGAAGGTACTGCCGTGGCTTGAAATTCCCATAACGTCCCCTAGCTTATCCGCGCAAAGGCAAACGCCTATCGGAAGTCCGCCGCCGAGCCCTTTTGCGGAAGTAACCAAGTCGGGTAAAATTTCGAAATTTTGGAAGGCGTAGAACTTGCCTGTTCTGCCGATTCCCGTCTGAACCTCGTCGCAAATCATAAGAATATCGCGCTCGGCGCAGAATTCAGCAAGCTGTTTTACGTAGTCTTTATCGAGGATATTTACTCCGCCCTCGCCCTGGATAACCTCAAACATAACCGCGCAGGTTTTGTCTGATACGGCGTCCTTGAGCGCGTCAATATCGTTCGCTGTCACAAACTTAAAGCCGTCCGTAAACGGAAAGAAAAAGTTGTGGAACACGTCCTGTCCTGTGGCAGAGAGGGTTGTCACGGTTCTGCCGTGGAAGGAATCGCGCAGGGTGATAATCTCGTTGCGGTCTGCGCCATACTTGTCAAAGCTGTACTTTCTCGCGATTTTGATAGCGATTTCATTAGCCTCCGCTCCGCTGTTTCCGAAGCAGACCTTTGACATCCCTGTGAATTTGCAGAGCTTTTCAGCGAGGTTTGAAGCCTGCTCGCTGTAAAAGTAGTTTGACATATGCTGGATTGTGCCTGCCTGGGCGGACACCGCCTTTACCCAGCCTTCGTCGCAGTAGCCGAGGCTGTTTACGCCGATACCCGAGCTTACGTCGATGTAGCGCTTGCCGTTTTCGTCAAACGCAACAGCGCCCTTGCCGCTTTTCAGCGCAACGTCGTACCTGCCGTAGGTGTGCATTATATATTTTAAGTCTTTTTCCTTGGTGTTCATAGTGGTCACTTTTCCTTATTGTTAAATGAAAATACAAAAACATCGTCGCGCTTTTCAAAGCCGAAATCGCTCCAAAACTTTTGCCCTGCCTCGTTGGTCTGATAGCAGAAAATATGGGTTTTGTCGATACCGTCGGCGGCGATTTTTTCAACCGCCTTTTCGGCAAGCTTATGCCCGATA
>ONPH01000057.1:4842-12427 GCA_900319655.1 uncultured Eubacteriales bacterium | reverse complement strand
GATTCTCGGCGCATTGTACGGCGAAAAGGACGCGAACGGTCAGCGGATAACTCTGCGGTATGGTATGATTGTCACCGTTGCGCTGTCGGTATTCGTGCTGATAGTATCTGAGCTGTTTCCTGTTCAGCTCGCCGCGCTATACGGACTTAACGACGCGGCTACTGCCGATATTTTTGCGGTCACCTTCCGCATATTCTCAATAAACATCCCGATACTCGCGGTAATTTACGTAATGCGAACGTTTTTCCAGGCGACGAAACAACGTGGACTTGCCAACTTGCTTGTAATGCTCGACGGAGTTCTCACAATCGTTCCGCTTATGTATTGGTTCGCTCATTACGATATTTACTGGCTGTGGATGTCCTTCCCGGTTTCAAAGGCTGTCACCGTACTAATAACCTTGATTGCCATGGTAATCAGTAAAAAAATACAAAATAAAAAGAACATTCTCGGTATCGAGGAAGAGGATGGCGTTATGTACGACTTCTCTATTAAGAACGAGATTCCCGAGGCTATCCGCGCGTCCGAGGAGGCTATGAAATTCTGTAAGGAGCAGAATGTTCCCGAAAATACCGTCAACGCTATCGGAGTTACCCTTGAGGAGCTTTGTCATAATATCGCGACTTATTCAAAAAATAAAGGCAACGGCGCCGTTGATGTGTGTGTGCGTGTAATGCCGGACAAGGTTAATGTCCGTCTGCGCGACAACGGTGCTGAATTTGACCCCACCGATTACATTGACAACAGCGGAAAGCGCATTACAGGCTTGGAGCTTGTAAGAATGTTAAGCTCATCTATTAATTACAACCGTGTTTTGGGCTTTAACGTCACTAATGTTGCCGTAAGTTATTAGCAGGGTGGTGAGCGGTATACTAAATAATAAAAAAATATCAAATCAATCAAAATACACAAGAGATTTACTCCGCTCAGCCGAACAGCGCATTAACTTTATCTATTTAATGCTGATGATTGCGCTTGAGGCAGCTGCGCTGATTTATATTTTGCTAAACGATTGGGATGATACACGGTTTTATTTTGGGCTTAGAGCAGGTTTTATACTTTTGCCGGGTATTATCATCAACGTAGTTTTCAGAAAAAAAAGCTATCCGTGGATAAAATATGTAGATAATTTTCTGATAATGGTAGCGATTTTCTTCCTTTGCGGATTTAACGAGCTGGGAGCGTTTCTGTTTATTCTCTTGCCGATTATAAACAGCTTTTATCTGCGTCCGCGTTTTACCGCTGTTACCGGACTGCTGTGCTTGTTTATGATGTACATCTGCTTTATGTCGGTAGCGGAATCGATGTTCGATGACAACGGACGAATTGTTTACAACTTTTTTTCAATAACACGTTCAGCGTTTAACTTTGCGGATGAAAATATTGTTTCGTTACTTCAGAACCGAAGCTTTTTATTGATTGCCGCGTTTGCGTTGATAATAGTTTCTGTGTATTTATCGTTCAACAGCAGGAGTTTTACAATCAAGCAGGGCGAGCTGATGAACAAAAACCTCTCTAACGAGGCGGAGCTTAATGTTGCACGCAATATTCAAGAGGGTATTTTGTCGAGGGATTTTCCCGACAACAATTCCTACGGAGTTTATGCCGATATGACTACCGCGACTGAGGTCGGCGGAGACTTTTACGACTATTTTCTGATTGACGAAACGCATTTGGCGATTGTGATTGGCGACGTTTCAGGTCACGGAATGGCTGCGGCTATGTTTATGACTTTGGCAAAAACGCTGATTAAGGTTTACGCTCAATCGCATAACTTTACCGATAAGGTGTTTGAGCAAACAAACCGCTATTTGCAGCAGTCAAATCCCGCAAAGTTTTTTGTTACAAGCTGGCTTGGCTATATCGACCTGACAACAGGAGTTTTGTCGTTCTCAAACGCAGGACATAATTACCCCGTAATTATCCGCAAGGACGGTAAAGCCGAGTTTTTGGTTGAAAAACCAAACTTTGTCCTCGGCAGAAAAAAGCTGGTACGGTATATGGAAAACCGTACAAAGCTTAATCCGGGAGATAAGCTTGTGCTTTATACCGACGGCGTTACCGAGGCGCAGTCGCCTGACGAGAAGTTTTACGGCGACGACAGGCTGATTGAAGTTATCGACACTAATAAAGAGCAAAACCAAAAGGATTTGGTTAACTCCATTCGCAAGTCGGTAAAAGAGTTTGAAAACGGCAAAGAACACCAAGACGACGTAACTATTTTGGCGCTTTCGTTCAAGGATTATCTAAAGGTTACGCCGCCTGACAGCAAAACATTTTTCCTCACAAAAGAGACATTTGACAGCGTTACGGACTACATTTGCGAACGATGTGCCGAAGCAGGCTGCGACGGTCAGACTGTGAGCAATATTTCTATCGCAACGTCCGAAATTCTCGCTAACATTGAATCCTATGCCTACGAAAACGGCGGTGAGCTAGAAATTTTGACCAAGTGCCGTGACCGCAGAATGACGATAATGTTTAAGGATAAGGGCAAGCCGTTCAATCCGCTTCTTGTTCAGGAGCCCGACATCACTTTGCCGCTTTCCGAGCGCAGCCCGGGCGGTTTGGGTATATTCATTGTGAAAAAGCTGATGAGCGATACCGGCTACGCATATTTGGACGGTCACAATGTGCTGACGTTGGAAATGGATTTCTAAGGAGGTTGTATGAAGGATACAAAAATAATTATCGCAGGCGATCTTCTCCCGATGCCTTGTAATTATGAATTGTTTAGAGCAGGGGATGTTAAGACGCTGTTCGGAGAAAAGCTCTGCACGCTGTTTGGTTCAGCGGATTACAGAATATGTAACTTTGAAGGTTGTTTTACCGACAGCGACACGCCGATTGAAAAAATCGGCCCGAGTATAAAAGCTCCTGTCGATACTATCAAGGCTATAAAAAACCTCGGTATTGATTACGCGACTCTCGGCAATACCCATTCGATGGACTACGGAAAGCAGGGGTATCTTGACACCTGCAAAACTCTGTCTGAAAATAACATAGGGTATTTCGGCTGGGGCGATAATTCAAAGTCTGTCAAGAGCTATGCCGAGATTGACGACGGCGGAAGAAAAATCATTCTATATAATGTCACCGAGCAATTTGAGAACGCTCCGCGTGAGGATTTTCCGGGGGTTAATCTTTACGACGAATACCGCGTTTGCCGTGAGCTAAAGGAGCTCAAAGAGCAGAGCGACTTTTTGATTGTGTTTTATCACGGCGGTATTGAGGGCACGCATTATAACAGTGAAAAAATGCGCACTCGGTTTCACCGCATGGCGGACAACGGCGCAGATGTTGTAATTTCACAGCATACGCATGCAATCGGTGAAGAAGAACGATATAAAAATTCATATTTTCTGTATGGTCAGGGTAATTTCTGCTTCCATTTCCGTGATGATGTTACGCCGCTTTTGGCAGAAGGCTTGGTACTGGAGCTTGACATTACCGATAACGGCTTTACTGCAAAGCCTCACCGTATTTTGCGTACGGAAAAGGGTTGCTTATATGACGAGCAACAAGACCTAAGCGAGTTTTACGCACGAAGCAAGGTTCATGATAAACTGCTTGAGGAAGATAAAACCGCAAAAGCGGAATTTGAAGAACAGTTCGGTAAAGACTGCGCAAACTGGACTAATATGTTTTTCTGGGCTTTACGCGGAATAAATCCCGCGGATTCCGAAAAGCGAAAAGAGTTAAGTCCGAAGGAATTAATCGAATACTTGAAAAATTCCTACACACGTGAACAGCTTCTCGGAATTCAGATGTTTATGCGAAACGAGGAGTTTAATGAAGTCGGCAATCAAATCCTCAGCGATTTGCTGAAAGAAAAAGATACAAAGGAGAATACACAATGACAATCAACGTTTATGAAGAAAACGGAGCGCCTGTAATCGCTCCCGAGGGAAAAATCGATCACGTAACCGTGGAAGAATTCGAGAGCAAAATCAACGAGCTTGGATCAAAAAACGACTCCTTGACGCTTGATATGGCAGGTGTTGAGTATGTGAGTTCAGCCGCGCTGAGAGCAATTTTGAATGCCAATGATTTGCTTGAGGATAAAAACGGGCTTGTTTTGAAAAACGTAAATAAAAAAGTTATGGAGATTTTCAACATCACAGGCTTTGCCGATTACCTTAACATCCGATAATTTTTTTACTTGCGAAAATGGCAATTATTTGTTATAATTAGTCATACGATTGAGCCAAATAGGCGAAATGCTTCACTTCTATGGTGAATAATTCTAATATGGAATTTTGAGCCTCCGCTTAAACGGAGGCTCTTGTTTTTATGAAGCGTGATGACAATGAAAACGAAAAGTATGTCACAATTTGATAAAATGACAAAAACTCCTGTGTCAAGACTGATTATAAAGCTGTCTATACCTGCGATTATCAGTATGATGGTCACTAACGTTTATAATCTTGTCGACACGGCGTTTGTCGGTCAGCTCGGAAATTCCGCAAGCGGAGCAGTCGGAATTGTTTTCGGGTTTATGGCAGTTTTGCAGGCGATAGGCTTTATGTTCGGCAACGGCTCGGGTAGTATAATTTCACGGCTTCTCGGCGCAAAGAACACGGAACAGGCTTCAAAAATCGCTTCAACCGGTTTCTTTTTCACGTTATTATTCGGCGCTGTGGTCGCAATTATCAGCGCCTTTGTACTTAAACCTCTTGTAATGCTCCTTGGCAGTACCGAAACAATTTCGCCATATGCTCAAACGTATATCAGCTATATTTTGGTAGCCGCACCGTTTATAACCGCAAGCTTTACTATGAATAATCTATTGCGTTATGAGGGCAAGGCTACGCTCGGTATGATTGGCTTGATTGTGGGAGCGGTATTGAATATTGCAGGCGATCCGATACTGATGTTCGGCTTAAATATGGGTATTGCAGGCGCAGGCTTATCGACTTGTATTTCTCAAATTGTTGGATTTTTCGTGTTACTTTCGATGTTCCTGCTTCATAAAACCCAGTGCAGGTTGTCAGTTAAGCTGATTGTGCCGAAGTTTTTGCCTGAGATTATTGGTACAGGCTTGCCGAGCTTGCTCAGACAGGGACTTAATTCACTGAGCACGGTTGTACTCAACAACTGCGCGGCAGTGTACGGCGACGCGGCTGTTGCGGCTATGAGCATAGTGTCGCGCGTAATCTTTTTCACGTTCTCGTTTGCGCTCGGAGTAGGGCAGGGCTTTCAGCCAGTTTGCGGCTTTAACTACGGTGCGAAAAAGTACGACAGGCTTAAAACTGCATTTTATTTCTCTGTTATGCTGGCGGAGATTATAGTTGTTGTTATATCTGTTGGACTAATCCTTTTCCCGGGAGAGATTGTAAGAATTTTCCGTGATGATAATACGGTTATGGAAATCGGCAGCAGGGCGCTTGTTTTGCAGGGGATTGCCCAACTGTTCCTTCCGTTTTGTATGATAACCGAAATGGCGTTGCAAAGCGTAGGCAAAAAGCTCGGCGCTTCGGTACTTTCAACGCTGAGAAACGGTCTTTTCTTTATTCCGCTGTTGCTTATACTTTCAAACGTTCGCGGACTGAGCGGAATTCAGGAGGCGCAGCCGCTCACGGTAACTTTGGCGGTTATTCCGTCGGCAATTTTAGCGGTAAGATTTTTCCGTGAACTTCCGAAGAACACCGAACAAAGCAGGGGAGAAGCGGAAAATGAGCAATAATTATACATATATTCTCAAATGCGCCGACGGTTCGCTTTACTGCGGATGGACTAACAATCTTGAAAAGCGGCTTTCGGCTCATAATGCCGGCACGGCTTCAAAATATACCCGTACACGCAGACCGGTCGAGCTTGCATACTTTGAGCAATTCGAAACAAAGCAGGAAGCCATGAGCCGTGAATACCATATTAAAAGGCTGACAAGAGAAGAAAAACTGAAGCTTATTGGTATGTTTGAACATAAATAAAAATATTTTTGTTTATAACTTGCTTATTTGAAATTTATGTGTTATAATACTTCAGGTGATTGGGGATAAACGTTTTATCTTTCAAATCATTATAGTATAATATATGGAGACGTATCGAAGTGGTCATAACGGGACTGACTCGAAATCAGTTGTGCCTCCGGGCACCGTGGGTTCGAATCCCACCGTCTCCGCCAAAAAAGGAAACGCCCAAAAGGGCGTTTTTCTTTTTTTGTACTTTCTTTTTCATAGCGTTTATGTTACAATAAATGTATATTATCTATAAAGTAGTGAGTTTATTATGTCTGACAGAAAAAAGTTTGTTTTTTTGACTATCTTCATTGTTGCGGCTTTGTTGTTTGCTTTTGTATATATCAGCATTAACGGAAGTCATCTAACACTCCATACCCATGTATTTTTGGGAAAAGATGAACTGCCGAAATATGAATATACATTCGACAACGAGAACGTTGTAAAGCTAACTGATGCCCGTATGGAAAAAGGTGAACTTGTTTTTGAGTTTGATTCTCTTAATCAAGGCGAGACTACCTTTAATTTTACATACGATTATTACGGTGAAGATTATATGCAATCTGAAACGCAAATGACGGTTGGCATTTTTAATATTTTGATATACAACTCATCAGGCGAGGTCTCCTTTAACGGCTATATGGTGCTTGTATATGCCGTTGTTGCGTCTTTCTTTGCCATAATGGTTGTTATGTTCTGGATTTTTGCGGAACATAATAAAAGAGGTGATTTTTCGCACACCATGATTGCCTGCGGAGGTATCGGAATTTATACAGCGTTTTTGTTCCTTTACATAACATATAAGATTATCAACAAATCAGTTGCTTCAATAACACAGCTGGCTTCGCTGATTAAAGAAACAGGAGGCGTTTTGCTCATCGGACTGACTCCGATTATGTTGTTTATGTCTGTTATGCTTGCTGTCAGCAATATTTGGCTTATACGTCATGAGGGGCGTCGTCCCGTTAACACGCTCGGCATTATTTTTGCAGTACTTTGGGGCGTAGGAATGACATTCACCCTCGGTGGAATTATTTTCCTATTGAAAATTCCGAATTCTATCTTTATTTGGTTACTGATGATTCATATTGTCGCGTATTTTGAATGTATGTTCATTTCAACGGTTGCATGTACAATTTTAGCGACAAGATTTACTCCGTCGCTTGACCGCGACTACATTATTATTCTCGGCTGTGCAATCAGAAACGACGGAAGCCTAACTCCGCTTTTGAAGGGGCGTGTAGACAGCGCAGTTGCTTTTGAGAAAAAGCAGTTTGAGAAAATCGGCAAGCACGCTATATTTGTTCCGTCGGGCGGTCAGGGTGATGATGAGGTTATTTCCGAAGGAGAGGCGATGGAAAAATACCTGCTCGGTATCGGAGTGCCCAAGGAGCGGATTTTACGCGAGGACAAAAGCGTTAACACAATGCAGAATATGGAGTTTTCCGGGAATATTATCAAAAAGCATTCGGGAAATATTGATAACGCTAAAATCGCCTTTGCGACTACAAACTACCACGTTTTCCGCGGTTATATTTTAGCTAAAAAATGCGGCTTTAAGGCTCAGGGAATCTCCGCAAAGACAAAGCCGTATTTTTACCTGAATGCCTTTTTAAGAGAATTCA
>ONPH01000057.1:0-4819 GCA_900319655.1 uncultured Eubacteriales bacterium | reverse complement strand
AAATGGAGCCACATCGCAATTATTTTGACGATTGCAGTAACTGTTTTTGCAATGTATTTCTTTCATATTTAATAAAAAAGAGTACCTGCGCGGTACTCTTTTTGCGTATTTAAGCTTAAGTAATGTATACTCCAAAAGATAAAAAGGCGTACCGCAATTGACCTAAGGCAAGAATCTGCCGTCGGTATTAAACGATACACCTTTTTATAAGGATAATATAACTGATAATTCCAAAAAAATCAATACTCCTGATGAAAATAATTTCAATCGTTTCATCGATACCGACTACCTTAAATGAAAAAGAGACTACCAAAGTCGGTGAAGTTACTACGATCACAACGTAGACCGCGACATTAAATGATAGTCTCTATTTATGGAGCTGAAGATGGGACTTGAACCCACGACCTACTGATTACGAATCAGTTGCGCTACCAACTGCGCTACTCCAGCAATTTTATTTACTCGACTAAGATATTATACATTAATTTCAAAATAATTTCAATAGTAAATTTTTTATTTCCGCAATATTTATCTCAAATATTCTGCTGTGAGAAAGTTTTTCACATTTATTGAATTCGCTGTTGCCGATAAGATATAATATTAATTGATAGGTTTTGGCGGTGAGATAATGGAAAACGAAAAAACAAGCCTTGGCTCTAAGCTTGAAACGCTCAGAAAGGGTATGGGATTAACACAAAAGGATGTTGCGGATATTCTTAAGATTAACCGCACGACTTATACTAAGTACGAGACCGGTGTAACCGAACCTAATATTGCCGCGCTTAAAAAGCTTACTGAGATTTTCGGCGTTGACCTGAATTATCTCTTGTCTGAAAACACCGGTGCGGAGGTGCTCAGCGATAACACTTCCGAGGACGTAAAGGCGAGAGAATTTTTGAGGTTATTTAATCTTTTGTCTGAAAAAGACAAGGAAAAGCTTATTGAACAGATGAAAAAACGAACCGATAATGCAAAATAATTTTTGCAAAAACTCTTTACTTTAAGAGGATTTTGTGATAATATATAACAGTTGACCTGTTTCACGGATTAGGGGGTAAGCCGCAAATGCGGAGTTTCACAGCCTTTTTCTGAGATTCGGGCAAAATAAATTAAAAGGTGGAATAAAAATGTTAAAAGAAGAAAAGCAGGCTATAATGGCTGAATACGCTCTTCACGAGGGCGACACAGGTTCTCCCGAGGTACAGATTGCTCTTCTTACAAGAAGAATCAACGACCTTACCGAGCACCTCAAGATTCATAAGAAGGATCACCACAGCAGACGCGGTCTTCTTATGATGGTTGGTCAGAGAAGAAGCCTTCTCGGTTACCTCAAGAAGGTAGACATCGAGAGATACCGTTCAATTATCGCAAGACTCGGTATCCGTAAGTAATCTTACAAAACAAGGGCAAGCGGAGCGAAAGCTCTCTTGCCCTAAATTCAAATATAACGGGATTATTCACTTACTGTATTTTAGCGGTAAAAAGACCGCGCAAAATGTTTTACGCTGTGTTTTTATTGCTAAATCAGTGTGAAATCCCGTTAATATAAATTTATTGAAGCCATTGCTTCGGAAAGGATTTTACAATGAACAGTTTTATGACATTTGACAAGTACAGAGTGTTCGAAACTGAGTTTGCCGGAAGACCTCTTAAGGTTGAAACAGGCAAGATGACTCAGCTTGCTAACGGCGCGTGTCTTGTAACCTACGGTGAGACCGTAGTTCACTGCGCTGTAACCGCTTCTGCAAAGCCCAGAGAGGGAGTTGACTTTTTCCCTCTTTCGGTTGACTACGAGGAGAAGCTCTACTCGGTAGGCAGAATTCCCGGCTCTTATCTTAAGAGAGAGGGCAGACCTTCGGAGCACGCAATTCTTACAAGCCGTGTAATCGACCGTCCTATCCGTCCTCTTTTTGACAAGAGTATGCGCAACGACGTTTCTATCGTTTGCACAGTAATGAGCGTAGATCCCGATTGCCAGCCCGAGATTGTCGCTATGATCGGCGCTTCAATCGCAATTTCTATCTCTGATGTTCCGTGGAACGGTCCTATTTCGGGTTGTTCGGTTGGTATGATTGACGGCGAGTACGTAATCAATCCCACCGAGGAGCAGAGAAAGGTAAGCAAGATGGCTACCACAGTTGCTTCAACAAGCGAGAGAATCGCTATGATTGAGGCAGGCGCTGACTGCGTATCCGATGATGATATGTACAACGCTATTATGGCAGGCCATGAGGCTAACCAGAGCATTATCAAGTTCATCAACGAGATTAAGGACGAAATCGGCAAGCCTAAGTTTGAGTTTGCAAGCCTTGAGCCCGACCACGATATGTTCGAGGCTATTAAGGCGTTTGCAGAGGAGGACGTTAAGGTTGCTCTTGATACAGACGACAAGACAGTACGTGATGAGCGCTTAAAGCCCATCTACGAGGCTGTTCACGCAAAGTTTGACGAGATTTATCCCGAGCAGGAGGCTGCTATTGACGAGTGCCTCTACAAGACTCAGAAGTTTATCGTTCGCCGCTGGCTGCTCGACGAGCAGAAGCGTGTTGACGGCAGAGGAATGGATGACATCCGTCCTCTCGCAAGCGAGGTTGCGGTACTTCCCAGAGTTCACGGTTCGGGTATGTTCACCAGAGGACAAACTCAGGTTCTCACCGTTGCTACTCTCGGCCCTGTTTCGGACAAGCAGCTGCTCGACGGCATTGACGGCGAGACCGAGAAGAGATATATCCATCACTACAACTTCCCGAGCTACTCGGTAGGCGAGACAAAGCCCAGCCGCGGTCCCGGCAGACGTGAAATCGGTCACGGTGCACTTGCAGAGCGTGCTCTTGTTCCGGTTATTCCTTCGGTTGAGGAGTTCCCCTACGCGCTCAGACTTGTTTCTGAGGTTCTTTCCTCAAACGGTTCAACCTCACAGGGCTCAATCTGCGGTTCAACCCTTGCTCTTATGGACGCAGGTGTTCCGATTAAGGCTCCTGTTGCCGGTATTTCCTGCGGTCTTATCACCGAGGGCGAGCGTTGGATGACAATGGTTGACATCCAGGGACTTGAGGACTTCTTCGGCGATATGGACTTTAAGGTTGCCGGTACTCACGAGGGTATCACAGCTATTCAGATGGACCTTAAGATCAGCGGTCTTACTCCCGAGATGGTTAAGGAAGCGCTTGAAAAGACTCACAAGGCTCGTATATTTATCCTCGATGAGGTTATGCTTAAGGCTATCGCACAGCCCAGAGAGGAGCTTTCACCCTACGCTCCCAAGATGTTCACAACAACAATTCCTGCTGACAAAATCAGCGAGGTTATCGGTAAGAGCGGTAAGGTTATCAAGGAAATCCAGGCTGAGTGCGAGGTTAAGATTGACATCGAAGAGGATGGCGAGTTCGGTCAGGTATTCGTATCAGGTCTTGATACCGAGAAGTGCAAGAGAGCTGTTGATATTGTTCAGACTATCGCAAGCGATCCCGAGCCCGGTGCAATGTACCTCGGCAAGGTAACAAGAATTATGGACTTCGGCGCATTTGTTGAGATTGCTCCCGGCAAGGAAGGTCTTGTTCACGTTTCTCAGCTCGACGTTAAGCGTACAGAGAACGTTACCGACGTTGTTAACGTTGGCGACATCATCCGCGTAATGGTTCAGGAGATTGACGACAAGGGCAGACTTAACCTCAGCCGCCGTCAGGTTCTGATTGATGTTGACGGTCTTACTCCCGAGGATAACGGCGACGACGACAGAAGAAACAGCCGTCCCCGCAGACCGAGAGGAAACGACAGAAGAAACAGAAGATAATTCTATTTTAGAATAATACACGGCAGTCGAACTCAATGCTCGGCTGCCGTTAAATTTTTTAAACGAGAAAAATAAAACTGTCATTCCGAAAACTTAGAATGACAGTTGTTTTTATTTGATTAGCAGATTTCCTTAATCCAGCCTTCGGGAGCTTCAATTCTGCCCATCTGGATTCCGGTTAATGTTTCGTAGAGCTTCTTTGTAATCGGGCCCATTTCTTCCATACCTGCGGGGAAGCAGATTTCCTTGCCGTGGTCGTAGATTTTGCCAACAGGTGAGATAACAGCCGCTGTTCCGCAAAGACCGCACTCAGCAAAGTCCTTAACCTCATCAAAGTAAACCTCTCTCTGCTCAACCTCAAGTCCGAGGTAATGCTCGGCAACGTACATCAGCGAACGGCGTGTGATAGAGGGGAGAATACTGTCGGACTTGGGAGTAACAACCTTTCCGTCCTTTGTGATGAACAGAAAATTCGCTCCGCCTGTTTCTTCAACCTTGGTGCGTGTAGCCGCGTCAAGGTACATATTCTCGTCAAAGCCCTCTGCGTGAGCTGTTACGATTGCGTGCAGGCTCATTGCGTAGTTAAGACCTGCCTTGATGTGACCTGTGCCGTGAGGAGCGGCTCTGTCAAAATCAGAAACCTTAATTGTAATCGGCTTTGCGCCGCCCTTAAAGTAGGGACCTACCGGAGTAGTGAATACTCTGAACTGATACTCGTCGGCAGGCTTTACGCCGATAACAGGGTTCATTCCGAAAACATACGGACGGATATAAAGAGTTGCGCCTGTGCCGTAAGGAGGTACAAAGTCAGCGTTTGCCTTTACAACCTTTTCAACAGCTTCAAGGAACATTTCCTCGGGAACCTCGGGAATTTCAAGGCGCTTACAGCTGTCAATAAGTCTTTTTGCGTTGAGGTCGGGACGGAAAACTACAATCTTGCCGTCCTGAGTTGTGTACGCCTTAAGACCTTCAAAAACTGTCTGAGCGTACTGGAGAACGCCTGCGCACTCGCTCATTGTAATCATA
>ONPH01000018.1 GCA_900319655.1 uncultured Eubacteriales bacterium | reverse complement strand
TGAACTTACAAACATCGCGGCACTTGAATATCTTATGGAGTACGATCCCGCGGTAGGAAACGCAATGAACAGCGAGCTCAAAAGACAAAGACGTAACCTTGAGCTCATCGCAAGCGAAAATATAGTTACACCTGCTGTTATGGCAGCAATGGGCAGCCACCTGACCAACAAGTACGCCGAGGGTTATCCCGGAAAGCGTTACTACGGCGGCTGCGAGTGCGTAGACGTTGTCGAGGAAATCGCGCGTCAGCGCGCCTGCGAGCTTTTCGGTGCTGAGCACGCAAACGTTCAGCCTCACTCGGGCGCACAGGCAAACACAGCGGTTTACTTCGCTATGCTCGAGCCCGGTGACACCGTAATGGGTATGAACCTCAACGAGGGCGGACATCTCACACACGGCTCGCCAGTTAACATTTCGGGTAAATACTTCAACTTCGTACCCTACGGCGTTGACAGCGAAACCCACCGCATTGACTACGACAAGGTTTTAGAAATTGCAAAGGAATGTAAGCCCAAGCTGATTGTGGCAGGCGCTTCCGCATATCCCAGAATTATCGACTTCGCAAAGCTCAGAGAAATTGCCGACGCTGTAGGCGCTTATCTGATGGTAGATATGGCTCACATCGCAGGCCTTGTAGCCGCAGGAGTTCATCCCAACCCCGTGCCTTACTGTGAGTTTGTTACAACTACAACTCACAAAACTCTCCGCGGTCCGCGCGGCGGTCTTATCCTCTGCCGTGAGGAATTCGCAAAGCAGATTGACAAGGCAATCTTCCCCGGAACCCAGGGCGGTCCGCTTATGCACACAATCGCTGCAAAGGCAGTTTGCTTCGGAGAGGCGTTAAAGCCCGAATTCAAGGAGTACGGCGCAAAGGTAGTTTCAAACTGCAAGGCGCTTGCCGAGGGACTTCTCAAGCGCGGCTGTAAGCTCGTTTCGGGCGGTACAGACAACCACGTTATGCTGCTTGACCTCCGCGACACCGACGTTACCGGCAAGGAGCTCGAGGCAAGACTTGACGACTGCTACATCACGGTCAACAAGAACACTATCCCCGGCGAACCGCGTTCACCGTTCGTTACCAGCGGCGTAAGAATCGGCACTGCCGCGGTTACAACAAGAGGTCTCAACGAAGATGATATGGACCTCATCGCAGAGTACATCACCCTCGTTCTCAACGACTACGAGAACAGCAAGGAGAAGGTAAGGGTCGGCGTAGAGGCTATCTGCAAAAAGTATCCTCTTTATGAATAATTAAAAGATTTGATTGTATGGGCGAGCGCTGTCTCGCCCGCAATTTTTAGGTGATTTTATGAACAAACCCCTGGCAGACAGATTAAGACCGAGTTCAATAGACGATATCGTCGGTCAGCGCCATTTGCTCGCTCCCGGTAAGCCGCTCAGAAAAATTGTCGAGAGCGGCGAAATCCCGAACCTTATCTTTTGCGGTCCGTCGGGCGTGGGCAAGACGACTCTCGCCACATATATAGCCAACAAAACGCACAAAACCCTCAAAAAGCTCAACGGTACAACCGCCTCTACAGCGGACATCAAGTCGATTGTTTCGGGGCTTGACACCTTTGAGGGAATAAACGGAATTTTGCTCTACCTCGACGAGATTCAGTATTTTAATAAAAAGCAGCAGCAAACTCTGCTCGAGTACATTGAAAACGGCAGTATCACCCTGATTGCCTCAACTACCGAGAACCCGTATTTTTACGTATACAACGCCATTTTGAGCCGTTGTACGGTGTTCGAGTTCAAATCGGTCGAGCCTAAGGAGGTCGAAAAAGCGCTTTCTCGCGCTGCAAAGCTGCTCGGAGAGGAGCAGGGAACAGAGGTTGAGCTGTGCGGGGGCGCGGCGGAGAAAATCGCGGCAGGCTGCGGCGGCGACGTCCGCAAGGCGCTCAACGCTCTCGAGCTCTCCGCAATAGCCGCCGATACCGAGGACGGAGTTAAGAAAATCACGGTTGAAATCGCAGAACAGCTCGTACAGAAAAGCTCCATGCGCTACGACCGTGACGGCGACGAGCACTACGACATAGTTTCGGCTTATCAAAAAAGTATGCGCGGCTCGGATCCCGACGCGGCGCTTCATTACCTCGGCAGACTGCTCGAGGCAGGCGATCTTCCAAGCGCATGCAGAAGGCTTATGGTCTGCGCCTGCGAGGACGTGGGACTTGCATATCCGCAGATTATCCCGATTGTAAAAGCCTGCGTGGACATAGCTCAGGCGGTTGGACTACCCGAGGCGAGAATTCCCCTTGCCGACGCGGTTATTATGGTCTGCAACGCTCCCAAGTCAAATTCCGGCGAAGCCGCAATCGACGCGGCGTTGGGTGATATCCGCCGCGGTAATTCAGGCCCTGTTCCGCGCCGGCTCCAAAATATGCACTACGACGGCGAGGACAACCCCAACAAAGGCCAGCACTATATCTATCCCCACGATTATCCCAATCACTACACCTATCAGCAGTATCTGCCCGACGCGATAAAGGACAGAAGGTATTACCGCTTCGGAGACAACAAAAACGAGCAGGCGTTCAAGGCGTACTGGGACAGGATTAAAAACGAAAAATAAACCAAAAAAGCTCTCGAAATTTGCGCATACAAATTCGGGAGCTTTATTTTTTTAATTTTGCATAACGCAATCGGCAATTCATACAAAAAGAAGAGCTTATTTTTGGCAGTTAAAAAATAAATAATTCTAAAACAGAAAAATCAAAAAAACGCAATTATTGTAAACTATATTTGTATAATGCGGAAAAGTATTATTTTCGCAAAATTCTATGCTATGGAGGGACATATTATGGCAAAGAAACAACACAAATTTTTATGTCTTGTGCTGTGTTTAGCCCTGGTATTCTCAGCTGTTTTGGCCGGCACGGTTAGTGCGTTCGCTGCCGCCGGAGACACTGTTTATGTCAGGCTGAACAATGGCTGGAGCAACGTCTACTGCTATATGTGGAGCGACAGCCTCGGCAACAATGCCGCGTGGCCGGGCGTAAAAATGACGCTTGTTAAGGATAACGTTTATTCTTACAAGCTGACCAAGGCCTTCGACAAAGTTATTTTTGACAATGGCAGCGGAGGCAACGACAACCAGACAACCGACCTCACTTATCCCGGCAAGAGCGGTCAAATTTATGACCTCAAGGCGGGCACATGGTCGGCGTACGCAGACGCTCCGCAGGAGACAACCTCAGCCGGCGGTTCAACCGCTACAACCTCAGCGGTTCAGCCTACTACAAGCGGCGGATCTTCTTCCACAGGTACAACAGTTTATTATAAGAATAATGATAACTGGTCAACTCCGTACTGCTATATGTGGAACAGCAACTCCGACAACAACGGCTGGCCCGGCAAGGCTATGACAAAGGTTGACGACGATGTTTGGATGTACACCGCTACAAAAACATATGCTAACTGCATATTCAGCAACAACGGTCAGAGCCAGACAACCGACCTCACCGCGCATGACGGACAGATTTATGACGGCAGCACATGGAAGGTTTACGACACAAGCGATCTTCGCGTAAGCTCCTACACAGCCGATCCTTCAAGCGACATCTATCCCGGAATGGATGTAACCCTCAGCGCCGAGGCTAAAAATGTTAACGGCGCAACCGTTTACTACAAGTTTTCGGTTACAAACGCGGGCGGCGGCACATCGGTTATCTCTAACTTCAGCACCGCAAAGACCGTAACCTGGACTCCGTCAGTCGCAGGCAGCTACACAATCAAGTACGACTTTATGGATACCGCAGGTAACGAGAACAGCCGTACACTCGCACTTACAGTTGCCGACGATTCTTCGGTTACAAAGCCGATTATCAAGAGCGTAACTCCTGCTAACCTCAACCTTATCAAGGCAGGCGTTGCAAACACCGTTACAGTTACAGCCGGCGGCGGAAAGACCGGCACAAACCTGCTGTTCTACAAGTAAATCGTTACCGATCCCAACGGTGTAAAGAACACACCTTACTATACCCTTAACAACACCTATCAGTTTACCCCGACAATGGCAGGTAACTACGTTGTTAACGTATGTGTTCAGGCGTCAGATAACTCAACGGTTACAAAGACCTACAACTACACCGCTACAGCGGACGGTCCTATCCCGACCAGACAGACCCCATTGACAGCTCCGATCCGCGTGAGGACACACTCTACTTTGTAATGACAACCCGTTTTTATAACGGCGACACCGGCAACGACGTTCACTGTTGGGATGACAGCAACGCTAACAACCCCGATTCCGACCCGGCATGGCGCGGCGACTTCAAAGGTCTTGCCGACAAGCTCGACTACATCAAGGCGCTCGGCTTTAACGCAATCTGGGTAACTTCCGTTGTTACAAACGCCTCGGGTTATGACTACCACGGCTACCACGCTATGGACTTCGGCACGGTTGATTACCGTTACGAGAGCGACGATTTTGATTATCAGGATCTTATCCACGCCGTTCACCAGAAGGGCATGAAGATTTATCAGGATATGATGTTCAACGACCAAATTCACGACGCCGCAAAGGCAGCCGGCAAGCCCAACTTCCTTATGTTCGGTGAAATCTGCACACGCTATACCGAGGTTTGGTACCGCGGCCACGCAGAGGAATCCGCTCCCTACTACACCTGGAAAGAGAGCAATTCAAAGTGGGCTGACAGCTGCATTGGGGCACAACGGCTGAGGACATCAACGCAAATATGAACCTCACCTTTGATCACTACAAGACCGAGGATAACCCCAGCAGTCAGCCGACATCTACTAATGCTACGCTCAGCGGAGTAACCTATCATAAGCCCGACCGTTCAAAGGCTTCGGGTATGGAAGCAATCGACTTTACAATGCACAGAATGTTCGGTTCTGCAAGCAGCGCGTTCGGTGTTGCAAAGGCTTCCGATAAGTATTACAACGACGCTACATATAATGTAATGTACGTTGATTCTCATGACTACTCTCCCGAGCAGCCCGACGAGTTCACACGCTTCACCGGCGGAACTCAGACTTGGGCAGAAGACCTTGACCTTATGTTCACCTTCCGCGGAATTCCGTGCGTATACTACGGTTCCGAGGTAGAGTTCAAGAAGGGTGAGCTTATTGATAAGGGTACGTTAATTTCGCTCGAAAGCTCAGGCAGAGCTTACTACGGCGACTACCTCGAGGGCGATGTTACCGCAACCGATTTTAGTAAGTACACAGCTTCCGGCACAGTTGCAACTACACTTAACAAGCCGCTCGCACAGCACCTGATGAAGCTCAACGCTATCCGCAGAGCAGTACCTGCTCTCCAAAAAGGACAGTACGCCGTTGCTTCGGGCAATATCGCGTACATCCGCCGTTACACCGACAGCTCAACCGACAGCCTCGCATGTGTAACAATCTCCGGCGGCGCTACATTTAACAATGTTCCCAACGGAAAGTACATCGACGCTGTTACAGGCGATGTTGTTAACGTTACAAACAACACACTCACAGTTCCCTCCATCGGAGCGGCTAATATGAGAGTATATGTATGCTGCGCAACAGGCTTCAAAGGAATCAGCGGAAAAATCGGCAACACAACAACATATCTCAAGTAATATTTTTACAGCAAACAATGAGCTGCTGACCACGGTCGGCGGCTCATTGTTAATTTGATAGGAAATAACAACAAATTTTTTAAATAAATTTAAAAGCAACTTATTACTACAAGCAATAAAAAATTTTTATCTAATATAAAATTATCCGGCTCGGAACTGTTGCGGTTCTGAGCCGGATTCATTTTAATTATTATATAGCTTGCAAAGCAAATTTAGCTTGGCAACGCCAAATTTAGCTGCGGCAAAGCCGCAATTTAGCTCTTAAACTTCAAGGTTTTTGATAGACTCAAATTCGCCTGTAATTTCCTTTGAAGGCTTCTTTGTGATGAGCGATACTACAACGTTTACAACCAGTGCAAGCGCAAAGCCTACAACCAGTGAGTAAAGTCCTGTAGCGGCGTAAATTGTCTGACCGTTAACAACCGGCAGGTAGTCCCAAACGATAACGGTCAATGCGCCTGTCGCCATACCCGCAATAGCTCCTGCGAGGTTTGAACGCTTCCAGAACAGCGCGAGCAGTACAACCGGACCGAATGCCGAGCCAAAGCCTGCCCATGCGTCGGAAACAAGTCCCATAATGCTCGAGTTCGGATCAAGCGCGATAAGGAAAGCGATAACCGCTACAACAACAACCGCGATTTTACCAACCCAAAGCGAGGTTTTTTCCGACGCGTTCTTCTTGATAACGCCCTTGAACATATCCTCGGAAACCGCCGACGCGGTAACAAGGAGCTGGCTGTCCGCGGTGGACATAATTGCCGCCAAAATACCGCAGAGGAAGATACCGCCTACAAAAATCAATACGCCGTTTCCTGAGAATACCTGCTGAATCAGGCGGATAAACGCTGTCTCGCTGTTTGAAGCGTCAAGCTGGTGAGTGAGGAACGCTCTCGCGATAAGTCCGATAAGGCAAGCCGCCGCAAGCGAGATAATAACCCAAACAATGGCGATTTTTCTTGACTTTTTAACCTCAGCCTCATTCTTGATAGCCATAAAGCGGATAATGATGTGGGGCATACCGAAGTAACCAAGTCCCCAAGCGAGGTTTGAAATAATCGAAACAGCAGAAACGTTAGAGCCGTCGTCGTTCTTCATAAAGTTCAGGAAGTTTTCCGGATTGCTTACGCCCTTTGCGCTGAGTGCTGTGGCAAAGCCCTGATCCCACGTGAGTATTGTATATGCTACAATCGGAACCGCGAGAATCGCCACGAGCATCAAAAGTCCCTGGATAAGGTCAGTGGTGCATACCGCGCCGAAGCCGCCGAGGAAGGTGTAAATAAGAATTACAACCGATGCGATAATCAAGCCGATAAAGTACGCTGTCTGGTCGAGCTGACCGTTTTCTCCGTGACCGAAGAGAGTAGCAAACAGCTTTGCGCCCGAGCTGAACGCCGAAGCGGTGTAAACCGCAAAGAAAATCGCGATGATAATAGCGGACACAATCTTGATTACGCCGCGGTTATCACGGTAGCGGTTCTGGAAAAAGCTCGGGATCGTCAGCGAGTTGCCCGATACAATGGTGTACTTTCTAAGTCTTGACGATACGATAAACCAGTTGAGGATTGTACCGATAAGCAAACCAATCGCAATCCACACCTCACCCGTACCGGCAAGGTAAATTGAACCGGGAAGTCCCATCAGCAGCCAGCCGCTCATATCGGAAGCCTGAGCAGACATCGCCGCGGTCCATCCGCCGAGGTTACGGCCGCCGAGGAAGTAGTCCTCGTTGTTCTTCGTTTTTCTGGAGTACACTACGCCGATGGCAATCATAATTACCATATACACGGCAAATGCACTCAGAATTATTATGTTTTCTGATGTCAAAATTTTCCCTCCTGTTTTATAAACCGCAAAATGTGCGGTATTCTTCAAAATTTCGCACAAAGATATTTTAGCACATTAAAGCAGGAAAATCAAGGTATAATGCAATATTATTGATATTTTTAGCTCAAATTCAGCATATTATTTATTTAATGGGAATTAAACACGCCCTAACGGTTGATTTAATCGCGGAAAAGTAATATAATATCTATATATGATTAGTTTTAATATTCTAATACAGAATTATAATTTTATCGCCAAAGGGGTTTAATTATGGAGTTTGTAAAAAGAACGTGGGCGGAGATTTCTCTCGACGCCGTTATTCATAATTTTAAGGAGATAAAGAGCAAAACCGGCAACGCCAAAATCTGCTGTGTTGTCAAGGCTGACGGCTACGGCCACGGCGCGGTTATGCTCTCTCAGGTTTATGAAAAGCTCGGCGCGGATTTCTTCGCGGTTTCAAATATCGACGAGGGAATTGAGCTCAGAGACGCAGGCTGTACGCTGCCTATTCTCATTTTGGGCTACACCCCCGTGACCGACGCTTCGCGCCTTGCGCAGTACAATATCTCGCAGGCGGTTTTTTCGCTCGGCTATGCTCAGGCGCTGTCGGACGAATGTACCAAGGCAGGAGTAAGCGTAAAAATCCACATCAAGGCTGACACGGGTATGAGCCGAATCGGCTTTATGTGTCAGCAATTTCCGCGTGATGATAATTCTATTAAAGAAATTTGCGAAGCCTGCGCACTGCCAAACCTTATTCCCGAAGGCTTGTTCACTCATTTCTGTGTTTCAGATGAAGGGGACGAGGGCAGGGGATTTACCCAAAAACAGTACGATAACTTTACATATGTCAGAAAAGCTCTTGAAAGCGAAGGGCTGAATATTGAAATCTGCCACTGCTCAAACAGCGGAGCAATCGAGGATTACGGCGATACATACTGCGATATGGTCAGGGCGGGTATTATCCTTTACGGTCTCGCTCCGTCGCCAAAGCTTTTCGGCAAGCTCAACCTAAGGCCTGCCATGACGCTCAAAACCTCGGTCGCGTATGTTAAGGAGCTTAAAAAAGGCGCTGATATTTCCTACGGAAGAACCTTTACCGCGCCTAAGGATATGAAAATCGCGACGGTTCCAATCGGCTACGCCGACGGTTTTGTCCGCTCAAACGCCGAAAACGGCTATATGCTCGTTAACGGTCAAAAGGCGAAGATTGTCGGCAGAATTTGTATGGATCAGACCATGCTCGACGTCACCGATATCGACTACGTTGAGCAGGGCGACGAGGTTGTTGTGTTCGGCACGGGCGAGCACGGCGAGCCTACCGCGGATTTAATCGCGAAAAATACCGATACAATAAACTACGAGGTCGTTTGCCTTGTCGGCAAGCGCGTACCGCGAATTTACTACAAAGACGGTGTAATTACGGAAGTGATGTATAAGCTATGAGGATTTTGGTTGTTGACGGAAACAGCATTGTAAACCGCGCGTTTTACGGAATAAGACCGCTCACAAACAAGGACGGTCAGTTTACCCACGCAATTTACGGCTTTTTGACAATGCTCAATAAAATTCAAAATGAAGAAAATCCCGACGCGGTGGCAATCGCGTTCGACCTGAAAGCCCCGACCTTCAGGCACAAGGCATATTCGCTCTACAAGGCGAACCGCAAGGGTATGCCGCCCGAGCTCGCCTCGCAAATGCCTCCGCTAAAGGAGCTTTTGGGATTATTAGGTTATAAAATCGTCACCTGCGAGGGTTACGAGGCTGACGATATCCTCGGCACCTTCGCCTCAGCCTGCGACAAAAGCGGCGACGAGTGCGTAATCGCTACAGGAGACCGCGACAGCTTACAGCTCGCGTCCGATAAAACCACAATCCACCTCTGCACCAACAAGCAGGATATCCGCTACACTCCCGAAAAGATTATGGAAGATTACGGCGTAACGCCCTTGGAGCTTATCGAAATCAAGGCGATTCAGGGCGATACCTCCGACAATATCCCCGGAGTTGCAGGAATCGGCCCTAAGGGCGCAGGCGATTTAATTCAAAAATACCACAGCGTTCAGTATATCTACGACCACCTCGACGAGCTCGACATAAAGGACGGCGTGCGCAAAAAGCTCACGGCTTCAAAGGAAAACGCGATTATGAGCCGTATGCTCGGTGAAATCTGCCGCACCGCGCCGATTGATACCGACATTACCGCCTATACCGTTGAGATTAAGGACAAGCAGGCTTGCGCCGATTATATGGCTAAGCTCGAACTTTTTTCTTTAATGGAAAAATACGGCTTGACCGATATTCCGCAGACCGAAGTCAAAGCGGAAGAAGCGCAGAAGCTTGAAGTTGTGGAAAATGAAGCTAATATTCCGATAAAGAATAATGATAAATTATATCTTAGCTTTGAAATTTCCGATAAAGAATTAAAAGCCTTTGCGGTTTTAATCAACGGCAAGGTTTACACAAGCCGTGATGCGGATTTGTTTGACGATATTCTCAAAAACCCCGAGCTGAAAAAATACACGCGCGGCAGTAAGGCGCTCTTTGCCTATGCCGACAAAAAGGGCTTTGAAGCCGCGGCAATCGAGTTCGACACCGAGCTTGCCGCATACCTCCTCAATCCGTCCGAAAAGGACTATTCCGACGAGCATTTGTGTATGATTTACGACGTTGCTCTGCCCGTAACTGATGACGAGGACAAAAAACAGTACAGAGCTCTCGCGGTTTACGACAAGCTTTGCGAAAAGCTCGAAAACGAGATTAAGGCGAACGAACAGCAAAAGCTCCTTGAAGAAATCGAAATTCCTCTCGCAAAGGTTCTCGCAAAGATGGAGAACGTCGGTTTTGCCGTTGACAGGCAGGGTATAGCCGACTACGGCTCTATGCTGTCACAGCAGATTGACGAGCTTGAAAAAACAATTTACGAGCAGGCTGGCGGTCAGTTCAACATAAATTCCCCCAAACAGCTCGGCAAGGTGCTGTTTGAGGACTTGGGACTGCCGGTTAAGAAAAAGACAAAAAGCGGCTACAGCACAAACGCCGAGGTGCTCGAAAGCCTGCGATACGATAACCCGATTGTTGACAACGTGCTCCGATACCGCGCACTCGCAAAGCTCAACTCGACCTACTGCGAGGGCTTGTTAAAGGTAATCGCGGACGATGGCAGAATTCACTCCAGCTTTAACCAGACCGAGACAAGGACAGGCAGAATAAGCTCAACCGAGCCGAATTTGCAGAATATCCCTGTCCGCACCGAGCTCGGCAGAGAAATGCGCAAGTTCTTCTGCGCCAAGGACGGCTGGCTTTTGGTCGACGCCGACTATTCGCAGATTGAGCTCAGAGTTCTGGCGCATATCTCGGGCGATGAAAATATGATTGAGGCGTTTAAGAATAACAACGATATCCACGCCATAACCGCCTCGCAGGTGTTTAATATGCCGCTCGAAATGGTAACTCCGCTTATGAGGAGCCGCGCAAAGGCGGTAAACTTCGGTATCGTCTACGGAATCGGCGCGTTCTCGCTCGGCAAGGACATCGGAGTTTCAATGCGCGAGGCTTCGCAGTATATCAAAAATTATCTCGCCCACTACAGCGGCGTTGACGAATATATGAAGCGCGTTGTCGAGCGCGCAAAGCTCGACGGCTATGTTGAGACGATGTTCGGCAGAAGGCGTTACCTGCCCGAGCTGAGCACAGGCAAGGCGATGATGAGAGCGTTCGGAGAGCGCGTGGCGCGTAATATGCCGATTCAGGGCACTGCCGCCGACATTATCAAAATCGCGATGGTCAGGGTTGACGAAAGGCTAAAGCGCGAAAATATGCAGGCAAGGCTTATTTTGCAGGTTCACGATGAGCTGATTGTCGAAGCTCCCGAGGCGGAAAGCGAAAAAGCCGCAAAGATTTTACAGGAAGAAATGGAAAACGCCGTACAGCTCAGCGTTCCGCTGACAGCCGACGCAGCGATAGGAAAGACGTGGTACGATGCAAAAGGATAGATATGTGGCCTTTGTCTGCACAGGCAACACCTGCCGCAGCCCGATGGCAGAGGCGATTTTTAATAAATTATCGGACGAAAAGGGCTTGAACGTAGGCGCGGTCAGCTTCGGCATGGCGGCGGCAAACGGCGTTCCTGCTTCGTTCAACGCTCAAAAGGCGTGCGAGGAAATCGGAATTGACCTCAGCCAAAAGAAGGCGAATTTTGTTTTTAATTACAACATCGCCCAGTTTGAGCGATTTTACTGTATGACCGACGAGCACGCGATGATGCTCAGGAATTTTTGCAGTATTCCCGAGGAAAAAATTACGGTTATGAATATCTCAGACCCGTTCGGCGGAAATCTCGACGTGTACAGAGCGTGCAGGGATGAAATTTATAATTCTGTAAAAGAAATAATAAAAGAATATGAATCTGAAAAGAATGACTGAGGAGCACCTTGAAACTGTGCTCAAAATAGAAAACGAGTGTTTTTCGCACCCTTGGTCGCGCGAAAGCCTGCTCTCGGAGCTGAATAACCCGAATTCCGTGTTTATCGCGGCGCTCGAAAATGATGAAGTAATCGGCTACATCGGTATGAGCGCGGTTATCGACGAGGGATATATCTTCAACGTCGCCGTGACCGAGAGCGAAAGGGGAAGGGGAGTGGGCTCCGCGCTTATCCGCGAGCTTGTCACCCACTGCAAAAAGAACAGCTTTGCGTTTGTAACCTTGGAGGTTCGCGAAAGCAACGCAACCGCAATCTCGCTTTACTCAAACTTCGGCTTTATCAAGGTGGGCGAGAGGAAGAATTATTACCGCGACCCGGAGGAAAACGCTGTTTTGATGACAAAATACTTCTAATAAAGAAAAAAGGAAGAATATCAATGCGAATTTTAGCAATAGAATCATCCTGCGACGAGACTGCCGCGGCTGTGGTTGAGGACGGCAGAAACGTCTTGTCCTCGGTAGTCGCCTCACAGGTAGAGGAGCACAGGCTGTACGGCGGTGTTGTGCCCGAGATAGCATCGCGCCGTCATGCCGAGGCGATAACTCCTGTCGTAACTCAGGCGCTCGAGCAGGCAAAGCTTACCCTTGAAGAAATCGACGCTCTCGCGGTTACATACGCGCCGGGACTAATCGGCGCACTGCTCGTCGGCGTAAACTTCGCCAAGGGCTTGTCGCTTTCCACAGGACTGCCTTTAATCCCAACCCACCACCTTCGTTCGCACATAGCGTCGAATTATATTTCTAATTTGGAACTAAAGCCGCCGTTTCTCTGCCTTGTTGTGTCGGGCGGACACAGCCACATAGTTATGGTAGAGGATTATACCAAGATGAAAATTATCGGCAGAACGCGCGACGACGCCGCAGGCGAAGCCTTTGACAAGGCGGCAAGGACAATGGGAATGCCCTACCCCGGCGGAATCGAGCTTGACAAGGTCGCAGAGGACGGCAATCCGCTCGCGTTCAAGCTTCTGTTGTAAATGACGCGCCGTACGATTTCAGCTTTTCGGGACTGAAAACTGCGGTTATCAATCTGCTCCATAACTCAGCCCAGAAGGGAATTGAGCTCAATAAAGCCGACGTCTGCGCCTCGTTCAGATACGCCGTTGTAGACTGTCTTGTTACAAACTTCTTAAAAGCGGCTGAGGATTTGGGCGTAAAACGGCTTGTAATCGCAGGCGGAGTATCGGCAAACCGCCTTTTGCGCAAAACTCTTGAAGAAGAATGCAAAAACCGCGGCTATGAATTCTATATGCCCGACAAAAGCCTTTGCGGAGACAACGCCGCAATGGTCGGCTCTCAGGCTTATTACGAGTACCTGAGCGGCAACACCGCAGGAACGGATTTAAATGCTTATGCCACAATGAGCATAGAATAACAAAATATTAATAATACGCCAAATTTATTGACAAAATAAACGCCATGGCGTATAATTAACGTGTAAAAAAACAAGGAGGTTACCTGATATGGATAACAACAATAATAATGTGAACCCCAACCCTAACGGCTATCCCCAGCAGCCTGAGCAGCCCGATTATGCCGCACAGTATAATCAGCAGCAGCCTGAGCAGCCTGACTACGCAGCACAGTATAATCAGCAGCAGCCTGTTCAGCCTGACTACAATCAGCAGTACAACCAGCAGCCTGTTCAGCCTGACTACAATCAACAGTACAACCAGCAGCCTGTTCAGCCTGATTACACTCAGCAGTACAATCAGCAGCCTATTCAGCCCGATTACACTCAGCAGTATAATCAGCAGAATGACTATGCACAGCAGTTTAACCAGTACAATCAGGCAAACGGCACCGATTATTCACAGCAGCCTTATCAGCCCCAGCCTATGGGCGGCGGCTATGCTCCCGATAACGGCGAGGTTCTCGCAGGTCCTGCAAAGGTATTCAGCATTATCTCGTTTGTATGCGGTATCGTTTCAATGATTTCATGTTGTTGGGGCGGTTTCCTCACAGGTATCGCCGCAATTGTTTTCTCTATTCTGGCTAAGAAAAAGTTCACAGGCAAAAACACCTTTGCAACACTCGGCCTGGTTTTTGGTATTATCGGCTTAGTTTTGGCAACAATTTTCGCGATTATCTTTGGATGCTCTGCTGCTATGAGCAGTGGTCGCTCAGGTCGTATATACTATTAAAAATTTGCAAATAGTCAATAGGTCGGGCAGGGGCGTTCCCTGCCCGATTTAATTAAAGGGGTGAGGGGTTGCACTATAAAACATATCACAAGGTATTGGTGTTTGTTATTCCTGCCGTATCGTTGGCAGTATTAGGCGCGGCTGCCGTGTTTATTTTATCAAATTTTGAATTATGGCAGTGCCCGTTCCTTTCAATTTTCCATGTTTACTGCGCAGGCTGCGGAGCAACAAGAGCCGCAACTGCCCTTTTGCACGGCGATATTCTCTTATCCCTGCGCCAAAACGCTGTCATAATAGCGGCGATTATACTCGCGCTTATGTGGTACATAGAGCTCGTGCTCAGAGTTTTCGGAAAAAACGTCAGGTTTCCGCTCATCCACAACGCTAAATTTTACTATATTTTATTGGCAGTTTGGCTTGCATATGCCGTACTCCGCAACTTTATACCCGAAATCGCGCCGGTCGGCACACGTGCAGGACTCGGAATAAACTATAATTAAAAGGATGATTAAAATGTCAAATCCAATCGTAACATTCACACTTCAAAACGGAAAGCAAATCAAAGCCGAGCTTTATCCCGAAATCGCCCCGAACACCGTCAATAACTTTTTAAGCCTTGTCAAGAGCGGCTTTTACGACGGACTTACCTTTCACCGTGTAATTTACGGCTTTATGATTCAGGGCGGATGTCCCGAAGGCACCGGAATGGGCGGTCCGGGATATCAGATTAAGGGCGAATTTTCTGCCAACGGCTTCAAAAACGACCTCAAGCACACCGAAGGCGTGCTCTCAATGGCTCGTTCGATGATGCCCGACAGCGCAGGCTCGCAGTTCTTCATTATGCACAAAACCTCTCCTCACCTCGACGGCCAGTATGCCGCCTTCGGCAAGGTAATCGAGGGAATGGACGCGGTAAATGAGATTGCCGAGTGCGATACCGACTTTTCGGACAGACCGCTTGACGATCAGGTGATTGTAAAGGCAGAGGCTGAAACCTTCGGAGTTGACTATCCCGACCCCGAAAAAGCGTAAAATTCCGTATACTATTTAAAAAGGGATTTTTCAGACAGTTTAAAATGACAGGAAAGGACAAAAAATGAACGTATTACTTGCAGGCGGCGCAGGCTATATCGGAAGCCATACTTGCGTCGAGCTTATCAATACAGGACACAGCGTAATAATTGCCGATAACTTCTCAAACTCCTGCCCCGAGGCTGTTAAGAGGGTTGAGAAGCTCACAAATACTCAAATTCCGCTTTACGAGGCGGATGTTTGCGACAAAGAAGCGGTAGAAAAAATCTTTTCTGAAAACAAAATCGACGCCGTAATCCACTTTGCAGGACTTAAGGCGGTCGGTGAGAGCGTCGAAAATCCCATGCTCTACTACCGCAACAACATCGATTCAACCCTTACCCTGCTCGAAACCATGAGCAAGTACAAGGTCAATAACTTCATTTTCAGCTCGTCGGCTACGGTTTACGGAACTCCCAAGACCGTTCCGCTCGTAGAGACAATGCCCACCGGCAGTCCGACCAACCCATACGGCTGGACAAAGCTGATGATGGAGCAAATTCTCAGCGACACCGCACACGCAAATCCCGACTTTTCGGTTGTGCTTCTCCGCTACTTCAATCCGATCGGCGCTCACGAGAGCGGAACAATCGGAGAGGATCCAAACGGAATTCCCAACAACCTTATGCCGTACATCACACAGGTAGCCGCAGGCAGACTTGAGCAGCTCGGCGTATTCGGTGACGATTACCCGACTCACGACGGCACAGGAGTGCGCGACTATATCCACGTTGTCGATTTGGCAAAGGGACATGTTAAGGCTATTGAGTACGCCGCCGTAAATACCGGCTGCGAGGTGTTCAACCTCGGAACGGGAACAGGCTACAGCGTGCTCGACATCGTAAAGGCGTTTGAAAAGGTTAACGGCGTTAAAATTCCTTATGTAATTAAACCCAGACGCGCAGGCGACGTTGCCGAATGCTTTGCCAACGCGGATAAAGCTGAGAAGATTTTGGGCTGGAAGGCAGAAAAAAATCTTGACGATATGTGTTACGACTCGTGGAACTGGCAATCTCATAATATAAACGGTTACAAGTAACACGATTTTATCATTTTTTGGTGAATTATTTGTAAATATTATTACGTTAAACCGCGGCTTATTTAAAAATAAGCCGCTTTTTTCTGTGTATTCCTACAAATTTCAGCGCGATAATTGAGCAAATCAAACAAAATATACGAAATCGTGAAAAAAACCGTTTCCAATTTCTAAAATTTATTGACTTTTGGACGTCGTTTGTATTATAATATTATTGCTTATAGAAGCATTACTACATAAGGAGGAGAAGAAATGTTCAAAAAAGCATTAAGCATTCTGCTTGCTATTATGCTCGTTGTTTCGTCCGTTTCTATCACAGCAATCAGCGTTGCTGCCGCAGACGGCGACGAGACAGTGACATATACCGTTGCAGGATCATCGGCTGCTATTTTTAACGGCTCCGAATGGACCGCCACAAATGCAGCAAATGATATGACCCTCGACGAAGCATCAGGTAATTATGTTATTACATATACCGATGTACAGCCGGCAGATGCAATCCAACTCAAGGTCGTTAAAAACCACGCATGGGATGAATCCTATCCCCAGCAGAATTATCAGTTCAATGTTAAGACTGCTTGCGACGTTACCGTAACATTCAATCCTGATACTCAGGAAGTAACAGTTACAGGCGACGGCGTTACACAGGATGAAGGCCTCGTGGTTAAAAGCGTAATTGCAGTTGGTAACGGTGAGGATACTTACCTCAATGGCTCAACCTGGGATCCCTGCGACCCCGCAAACGCATTGACTGAGGATCCTGAGAACCCCGGTGTTTGGAAGATGACAATGGAGGGCATCTATGCCTTCGATGACTACCAGATCAAGTTTGCCATCAACTCGGTAGACGAGGAAGGCAACCCCACATCCAACCCCTGGGCATACAACTTTGGTACAGAAGAAGAGAAACATTATCCCGTTAACACAGAGCTCGACGCTTTCTATAACGGCAAGAACTGCCTCTTCGAGGTTGAAGAAGACGGCTCAACTGTAGAGCTTACTCTTGACCTCAGAAACTTTGATTTCGATACCAAGTCAGGCGCTAAGATGAGAGTTGACGTTACTGCACCCGTTGAAGAGCCTACAACATCTGCTCCTGCAGAGCCTACAGCTCCCGTAGAGGAGACAACAGCTGCTCCTGCTACTCAGCCCGCTCCCGCAGGTGACGGCTTTACTGTAAACGCTACATCAAACCTGTTCGGAGAAAGTTCACAGCATTATGCTGAAACTCCCGATACAGTAACAGTAACCTACTACATGAACGTAGACAAGGCACTCCAGCTCCAGGCTATCCAGTTTGGTATTTTCTACGATCCCGAATACCTCACATTCGATCCCGACAAGAACGGCTTCTATGATGAGGACATCGAGGAATACAACTACAATCAGATGTTCCCCGTAGCAGGTGAGCTTGGTGACGTTAACCCGATCACCAGTGAGAACAGAATCATGTTCGCTATCGCTAAGTGGGATGGTCTTAAGCTCAGAAAGAACGGCGAGTTGGTACCTATTGCAACAGCAACATTCGACGTTGTTGACGGCGCTAAGGGTGAGACAACTGTTAACTGCAAGGTTGCAGCTGCTTCACTTACTAACCCCAAGACTGAGGAAGACTACATCATCTACAATGTAAACGGTCTCCAGCAGGAAGCTTATGACTTTGTAACAGGCGGAGATCCTTCAACACTCTACTCTGCTCTCGCTGCCGAAGGAGCAGAGCCCGTTGTTGAGACAACAGTTGTTGATACAACTGCAGCTCCCGAGACAGAGCCCGTAGTTACAGAAGAGCCCACAACCGAGCCCGTTGCTACAGAAGAGCCCACAACTGAGCCCGTAGCTGCATCAACCTACACAGTAGCAGGT